>NZ_JAHBRX010000006.1 GCF_018398335.1 Chelatococcus sp. HY11 | reverse complement strand
ATCGACGCCGATCTTGGAGCCGGCCTCATCAAGCAGCGTGTGGCGCGGCCAGGTGCGGGAAGATCAGGCGGTTATAGAACGCTGATTTTCTTCCGGGCGGAAACGCGGGCGGTTTTCGCGTTCGGGTTTGCCAAAAGCGATTTGGCGAATCTGGAGGACGACGAGGAAGCGGCGTTCAAGAAGGCGGCTAAGTTGGTGCTTGGGTTCTCCGATGCACAGATGGATGCCGAAGTGGCGGCCGGCCGAATGTTGGAGGTGAATTGCGATGAGCAAGGCATACAAGAGTGAGGCAATGGCGGCCGTCCATGAAATGATGGAGGGCTTTTATCAGTCTGGCGCGATCGACAAGCAGACGATGCGCGAGTTCGATGATGCCTGCCTTTCGGCAGTTCGGCCGCTCATGCCGGATGAAATCCGCGCAATTCGGGAGCGCGAGCACCTGTCGCAGCCGGTCTTTGCCCGGTATCTCAATGTGAGCAAGGGCCTCGTGTCGGATTGGGAGCGGGGCGTGAAGAAGCCGGGCGGACCGGCGCTGCGGCTGCTGACAGTTATCCAGAAGAAGGGCGTTCAGGCGATTGCCTGATTGCTGGCAACATGGCAATGACGCCGACGAATCCTAGCCGCCTTGCCCGCGAGATCACGGAAATGGCGAGCGCACAGCGCCGCCTCGGGATCATGGACGAGGCGGCCTATGAGAAGATCATAGCGCAGCACCTTGGAGGGAAGGCCCCGCCGGCAGGGTAGGGCGGACATGCTTGCAGGTAAGCATGTAATCATCCACCCCCGTCCGTCCCTACGGCCCTAGATGATGAGAGCGGGCCGGCCGGGGGCTGGCGCCTGCGCCTGGTGCAGCCCTTTGTTCGACGCGCCGCAGGCGTGGAGAACCCCGAGCGGGGGCGAGGGGCGGGACGCCCTTCGTCCCGACAGGTTCAGGATTCCATAGGGGCGCAGGCTGCGTCAAAAGCGGCCGCAAGGCCGGGATCGGAGCCACGCGCAGGGGCCGCAGGCCGCGAGCATGGCGAGAACCCACCTTTTGACACCGCCGAGCACTATGGTTTCGGTTATCGTTCTATCGGATCGAACAGGCCCCGAAACTCGGGATCGGCATAGTAGGCGAGCTTGCCGGCGAGGATCGGGCGTTGCCCGGCCAGAAACAGGATTTCGACGTGTTGCGGCAGGGTGCGGACCTCATCAGGGGTGAGCAGCGGGCGGCCGGAATGGTGTTCGCCGTAGGATATGCCGGACTTATCGGAATCGAGCGCCTGGCCCATCGTCTTGAACACGGCGGTTTCCTGTCCGAGCAGATCGGAGACGAGGCGGGCGCTTTCGTGATCGTTGACGCCGAACACCTGTAGGACGCCGGCGTTCGACAGGAACATGCCGGCGCGCGCGCCGTATGTGGCGCGGAGCTGGTGAACGTCCTGCAGGATGGGCCAGAGCTGGACGCCGTAGCCGGCCATGAGGCCCATAGCGCGCTCGACGGGGGCGAGGTGGCCGAGGGCGGCGAACTCATCCAGCAGGTAGAGGACTGGCGCAGCCAGTGGGGCAGGGGACGAGCTGCCCGCCCTCGCCATGTCGGTGAGGCTTTGGGTGACGAGCAGGCGCAGCCATCTGGAATAGGTGGCGAGGCGATCGGGCGGCAGGACGAGGAACACGGTGGCGGTCCTGGCCTTGAGATCGGCAAAGCGGAAATCGGATCGGCCGAGGACCGCGACCATGCGCGGCGAGTCGAGGAAATGGGTATGGCGCTGCGCGGCCGACAGCACGCCGGCCGCCTCGCGATCGGACTTGCCCAGGTGACGATTGGCGGCGCGCGCGACCAGGCCGCCGGCGGCCGTGGACGCCTGCATGGCCTTGAGCAGCGCCGTGAAGGCGTCAGGGGCGAGCGTGAGGTTGTCGCGCAGGGTGGCGAGGGTGCGCCGATCGCGCGGCTCGTTCGCGACGACATGGAGGATGATTCCGGCGATCAGCGCCTTGGCTTCCTCGTTCCAATGCGCCTCGCCGGCCGTGCCTGGTTCGTCATAGACCAGGGCGTCGGCCAGGGTGCTTGCGTCCTCGGCCACGTCGAGGCCGTCAGGGTCGAGGGCATCGAGGGGATTGAGGGGTCGTTTGCGGGAGGGGGCGAAATCCTACGCTAAGCCAAGAACGCGCTTCCCATAGTCCCTGAGTTCGCCTTTTGGGCCGACGTAGCGATAGAGAGTGACGCGCTCGATCCCGAGTTCCTTGCACAGATCGGAAACGGAAGTATCGCGCTGTGCCATGGCCGCCTGGGCGAGACGCACCTGTGCCTTGGTCAGGGCGAATTTTCGGCCGCCTTTGCGACCGCGCGCTCTTGCGGCGGCGAGGCCAGCCATGGTCCGTTCGCGGATCAGGTCACGCTCGAACTCGGCCAGAGTGGCGAAGATACCGAACACCATGCGGCCGGATGCGGTGGTGGTGTCGATCTGGGCGCCCTTTCCGGTCAGCACCCGCAGGCCGATATTGCGATCCGACAGATCCTTCACCGTGTTGACCAGGTGAGCGAGCGATCGCCCGAGGCGGTCGAGCTTCCAGACCACCAGCACATCGCCGTCGCGCAGGGATTTCAGGCAGGCGGCCAGTCCGGGCCGATCGTCGCGGCCGCCGGAAGCTCGATCCTCATAGATATTGTCCTGTTCGACGCCGGCGGCGCGCAGGTCGTCGTGCTGCAGATCGAGGGACTGGGAGCCATCGGCTTTGGAGATGCGAGCGTATCCGATCAGCATGTTTCTTAAACGGTGGTTTGAGGGGGGGGCGCTGGCCACGAATGATTTGTTCGCTGGAAATGTATCTCAACCAGCTTCATAAACAAAGCGTCTTGAACATCATCGGATTTTGAAAAAGGAACATGGATGCCGCGTCGCGTCACTCTAACCGATCGGCAGAAGGACGCGCTGTTGCGCCTGCCGACCTCGCAGGCGGATTTGCTCAAGCACTATACGCTGAGTGATGAAGACCTTGGACACATCAGGCTGCGCCGACGCGCTCACAACAGGTTCGGCTTCGCCCTGCAATTGTGCGTCCTGCGCTATCCCGGCCGGGTGCTGGCTCCGGGCGAACTGATCCCAGCAGAGATCGTCGAATTCATCGGAGCACAGCTCGGCCTGCTTGCCGACGATCTCGTTGACTACGCCGCCCGCGAGGAAACGCGGCACGAGCATCTTTCCGAACTGCGGGCGCTCTACGGATTCCGCACCTTCTCCGGACGTGGTGCGCGCGAGCTGAAGGATTGGCTGTTTCGGGAAGCCGAGATGGCGGTGTCAAACGAAGATATCGCCCGTCGCTTCGTGGCGGAGTGCCGACGCACCCGCACGGTTCTTCCTGCAACATCGACGATCGAGCGGCTTTGCGCCACGGCCCTGGTCGATGCCGAGCGGCGGATCGAGACGAGGATCGCCAGTCGGCTGTCCGTGCCCATCCGGGAACAGTTGCTGGCATTGCTCGAGGAGACGGCCGACGATCGGGTGACCCGCTTCGTGTGGCTGCGTCAGTTCGAGCCGGGCTCGAACTCTTCGTCAGCCAACCGGCTGCTCGACCGGCTCGAATACCTGCAACGTATCGATCTCCCCGAGGAACTGCTGGCCGGTGTTCCTGCTCATCGGATGACACGCCTGCGCAGGCAAGGCGAACGGTACTATGCCGACGGCATGCGCGATCTTCCGGAAGACAGGCGGCTTGCGATTCTGGCCGTTTGCGCGTCGGAATGGCAAGCGATGCTCGCTGACGCCGTGGTCGAAACCCATGACCGGATCGTCGGCAGGCTCTACCGGGCATCGGAGCGCATTTGCCAAGCGAAAGTCGCCGACGAAGCGAACGCGGTGCGCGACACCTTAAAATCCTTCGCCGAAATCGGCGGCGCTCTGGTCGACGCACAGGATGATGGCCAGCCGCTGGGCGACGTCATCGCGAGCGGATCAGGGTGGGACGGCTTCAAGACCCTTGTTGCAATGGCAACCCGGCTGACCGCCACCATGGCGGACGATCCTCTCAATCATGTACTCGACGGTTATCATCGGTTCCGGCGGTACGCTCCGCGCATGTTGCGCCTGCTCGATCTGCGGGCTGCGCCGATCGCGCTCCCGCTTCTCGAAGCGGTGATGGCTTTGCGTACTGGCTTGAACGATGCCGCACATACCGGCTTCCTTCGGCCCAGCTCGAAATGGCATCGCCATCTTCGTGCCCAGGCGGTCGGCGACACTCGCCTCTGGGAGATAGCGGTGCTGTTCCATCTGCGCGATGCCTTCCGATCCGGAGATATTTGGTTGGCCCGATCCCGGCGCTATGGCGACCTGAAGCATGCGCTCGTTCCGGCGCAGGCTGTCGCGGAAGGCGGTCGTCTCGCCGTGCCATTGCGGCCGCAAGAATGGCTGGCGGATCGGCAAGCTCGCCTCGATATCCGGTTACGCGAACTGGGCCGCGCCGCGCGCACCGGCACGATTCCCGGCGGGTCGATCGAAAACGGCGTTCTGCATATCGAGAAGCTCGAAGCTGCCGTACCGACCGGCGCCGAAGATCTGGTGCTCGATCTCTACAAGCAGATCCCGCCCACGCGGATCACCGATCTCCTGCTGGAGGTGGATGCAGCGACCGGCTTCACCGAAGCGTTCACGCATCTGCGCACCGGAGCGCCCTGCGCCGACCGGATCGGGCTGATGAACGTCATCCTTGCGGAAGGGATCAACCTCGGCCTGCGCAAGATGGCCGACGCGACGAACACGCACACCTTCTGGGAGTTGATCCGCATTGGACGGTGGCATGTCGAGGGCGAAGCTTACGACCGGGCGCTGGCCATGGTGGTCGAGGCGCAAGCGGCGCTACCAATGGCCCGGTTCTGGGGCATGGGCGCCTCCGCTTCGAGCGATGGGCAATTCTTCGCCGCTACGGAACAAGGCGAGGCCATGAACCTGGTCAACGCGAAATACGGCAATACCCCGGGTCTGAAAGCCTATAGCCACGTCTCGGACCAATATGCGCCGTTCGCGACCCAGGTGATTCCTGCGACGGCGAGCGAAGCTCCCTACATCCTCGACGGCCTGCTCATGAACGATGCCGGCCGCCATATTCGCGAGCAGTTCGCCGATACAGGCGGCTTCACCGATCACGTCTTTGCCGCATGCGCCATTCTCGGCTACCGGTTTGCCCCTCGCATCCGGGATCTGCCGTCCAAGCGACTCTATGCGTTCAATCCATCGGCCGCGCCGGCCCACTTGCGGGCCATGATCGGCGGCAAAATCAATCAGGCCATGATCGAGCGCAACTGGCCCGATATCCTGCGCATCGCCGCCACCATTGCAGCCGGAGGCATCGCGCCTAGCCAGATTTTGCGCAAGCTCGCCTCCTATCCGCGGCAGAATGAACTGGCCACAGCTCTGCGGGAAGTAGGCCGCGTCGAGCGGACGCTGTTCATGATCGACTGGATTCTGGACGCCGATCTCCAACGCCGCGCCCAGATCGGGCTCAACAAGGGCGAGGCCCATCACGCGCTGAAACGAGCCATCAGCTTCCATCGCCGGGGTGAAATCCGCGACCGTTCCGCCGAAGGCCAGCATTACCGGATCGCCGGCATGAACCTGCTCGCCGCCATCATCATCTTCTGGAACACCATGAAGCTCGGCGAAGTCGTCGCCAACCAGAAACGCGATGGAAAGCCGCTGTCGCCCGATCTCTTGGCCCATGTCTCGCCGCTGGGATGGGAGCATATCAACCTCACCGGCGAATATCGGTGGCCAAAGCCTTAGCGTAGGATTCCGCCCCCTCCCGCAAACGACCCCATTGAAGGCGGCCGAGCTTTGCCCGGTGACGCCGAAGGGGTCGAGGACGTGGACCGGCCCGAACTTCTGGCGGGCGCGGCCGGCGATCCTGGCATTCTCGCCCTTGGGGTCGATGCAGATCACGGAGCGGTCGGCGGTGAGCAGATTCGGGATGATGGTTCCCACCCCTTTGCCGGTCCTGGTCGGTGCCATCGTGAGCAGGTGCGCCGGCCCGTCATAGCGCAGGAGGCGCTTTGTCTTCGGATCGCGGCCGATCAGGAGGCCGGCTTGCGAGCGGGTGAGGGGAGCGGTTTCGCGATCGGTTGCGAAGCGGGCCGAGCCGTGGGTGTCGGCGTCCATGTCCCCGAAGTGCTGTATCATCGGCCTGGACAGGAGGCGGAAGACGAGCAGGACGAGGAAGGCGGTGAAGGCGAGGTTGCCGACATACCAGAGCGCATCGCCGCGCTGGATGCCGGCCCATTGCATGAGGGCCATGAGGCCGCCGCCGACGATGAACAGGACCAAGAGGAACAGCACCCCGGCCCTGGCGATGTAGCCGGCGGCGCGGAACGGGGCGGTGACGATCGCGACGAAGGCCCATAGGGGATCACGCGCGGCCGCCCGCAGCATGTTCTTGAAGGCGGCCCAGGCCAGCCGGAAATCATTCATGGGGTTGCCTCCCTTCGGCTGGTCGCGGCCGAGTTGGCCGGCAGACTGGAAAATCCTCTTGAGGGCGGCCAGCCAGGCGGACGTGACATCGCTCATGGGTCAGGCGCTCCGGTCCCGCCGCCGGCGGCCGGCTTGAGCAGATCGTCAAAGAGTTCCTTGTCGCCGTCGCGGGTGAGGAAGCCGGGCAGCTCGCGGCGCAGCCAGTCGGGCAGGGCGCGCGACAGCTCATCCCGGCCGTGTTCGAGGCGATGGAGGACGAGCGCGCCGAGCAGCACCTTGCGGCGCGTGTCCCTGGCGCGCTCCTGCTTGTTGAGCCTGGCCTTGAGGGTGGCGCGCTGCACATCCAACTCGGCCAGCCTTTGTTCGATCGTCTTGCGCGCCATCGTGTCGCCTCCCTGCTTCCGGTCGCGGGCGAGCGTAGCAGGTTTTCGGCAGGGTAGGGGATCACGGATGGTTCCGGCCTTGAAAAGTGGAGCGTGCGGAGTCACAATCGCGGCCTTATTCGCATCGCATTGACGTTGCCACAGCGCCCCACCGGAGGCATGAGAGAGCGGAGCGAGCGAATTACGAAGGGCGCACTTACGAGTTGCTTCGCAACTCAGCGCGCCGCTGACGCAGAGAGAGCGGCGGAGCCGGTCGGCAGGAGAGGGAAGCGGCGCTTGGCGATCTACCATTTCAGCATGAAGCCGGTTTCGCGGAAGGCAGGGCGCAGCGCGGTTGCTGCGATGGCCTATCGCGCCGGCGAAAAGTTGACCAACGAGCGCGACGGGATCACGCACGACTACACGGCCAAGCAGGGCGTCGAACATGCCGAGATCGTCTTGCCCGAACCGGGTGCCGGCCCCATAGGCGTCAACGCCGATTGGGCACGGGACCGCTCGGCCTTGTGGAACGCCGCCGAGTTTGCCGAGAAGCGGAAAGACGCCCGCGTTGCCCGCGAGTTCGAGGTTGCCTTGCCGCATGAGCTGTCGGCCGAGCAGCGGCTAGAGGCCACGCGGGAAATGGCGCAGGAGCTTGCCGACCGCTACGGGGCGGCCGTGGATTTCGCCATCCATGCGCCGCACGAGGCGAGCGACGTTCGCAACCACCATGCCCACATTCTCATGACCACGCGCCAGGTGACGGAGGAAGGGCTGGGCGAGAAGACCTATCTTGAGCGCGAAAACAAATGGCTGTTGGCGCACGATCTTCCGACGACCGACATGCAGCTTCGCGACCTTCGCCAGAAATGGGAGGGGATCGCCAATGAGCGGCTGGCAATGGCCGGCCTGGATATTCGCATCGACCATCGCTCGCACATGGAGCGCGGGCTTGAGATCGCGCCGACCGAGCATATGGGGGTGCACGCCACGCAGATGGACAGGCGCGGCCTCGACGTGTCGCGGGCGCGGCTGGACAGGCAAGCGGCAGCGCGCAACGCGGACCTCATCAGGGAGAAGCCGGAGCAGGTTCTTACGATCATCACCGGCGAAAAGAGCGTGTTCGATCGGCGCGACGTGGCGCGGGCGCTGCATCGCTATATCAACGACGACCCGCAGGAGTTCCGGAACGCCTTTGCGACGGTGATGGCCTCGCCGGCGCTGGTCGAGCTTCAGCCGGAGCGCACGAACGCCGAGACAGGCGAGGTCGAGCTTGCGCGCTATTCGACCCGCGAAATGGTCGAGATCGAATCCGGCATGGTGGCGTCGGCCGAGCGGCTGCACCAGGCGCGCAATCATGGCGTCGATCGCCGGCATGTCGATCGCGCCATAGAGCGCCAGGACGCCGCCCTTCAGCGGAGCGCGGGCGATGCTTCCGCGCGGCTTTCGGACGAGCAGCGGGCGGCGATCGAGCATGTCACCGGCCGGGAACGCATCGCGGCCGTTGTCGGTTTCGCCGGCGCTGGCAAGTCCACCATGCTCGCCGCCGCGCGCGAGGCGTGGGAGGCCGAGGGCTATACGGTTCACGGTGCGGCCTTGTCGGGCAAGGCGGCCGAGGGGTTGGAGGAATCGTCCGGCATTCAGAGCCGCACGCTGGCGGGATGGGATTACGGCTGGCAGGCCGGCCGCAACCAGCTCGGCCGCGGCGACGTGTTCGTGATCGACGAGGCGGGCATGATCGGGAGCCGCCAGCTTTCCCGGTTCGTCAACGAGGCCGAAGCGCGCGGGGCGAAGATCGTGCTTGTCGGCGACCATGAACAGCTACAGGCGATCGGGGCGGGTGCTGCGTTCCGCGCCATTGCCGAGCAGATCGGCCATGCCGAGCTTTCCGAAATACGCCGGCAGCGCGTGGACTGGCAGCGGGAGGCGTCGGTTGCCTTCGCCACGCACCGGACGGCCGAGGGCCTGGCCGCCTATCGGGAGCATGGCGATATTCGATTCAGCGAGAGCGGCGAGGATGCGCGGGGCGAGATCGTGCGCGATTATCTAGCCGATCGCGATCAGCGTCCGGACGGCACCCGCGTTGCGATGGCGCATCGCCGTGCCGATGTTCGCGCCATCAACGAGGCGATCCGGAGCGAGCTACAGGAGCGGGGCAAGCTGGCACGGGCCAACGTGGCCGAGGACGGGCCAGGATCGGGCGACGTCGCCCAGGAGGCCACCCAAGAGCGGAAAGGGCCGGCCGGCGGGCTGACCTTCCAGACCAATGACGGCAAGCGTGATTTTGCGACGGGCGACCGCATCGTGTTCCTCGAAAACAATCGCGACCTTCGCGTCAAGAACGGGATGCTCGCGACGGTCGATCATGTCGAGCCAGGGCGGATCATCGCCACGCTCGACGGGCCGAAGGGCGCGGAGGGGCGCAGCGTTGCCGTGCCGATGAACGACTATCAGGCAATCGACCACGGCTATGCGACGACGATTCACAAGAACCAGGGCGCGACCGTCGATCGCAGTTTTGTGCTGGCATCGGGGACGATGGACCGGCATCTAACTTATGTCGCCATGACCCGGCATCGCGACGGCGCGCAGCTCTACGCGGCCCATGACGAGTTTGCCGACCGTCATGCCGGCCAAACGTTGGCTTCGGGCCGCTTAGTCGAGCATGGGGTCGCCCCCTATGAGCACCAGCAAGGAAATAGCCAAAGCTATTTCGTCACGCTGGAAAACGACAAGGGCCAGCGCCATACCGTTTGGGGCGTCGATCTTGAACGCGCCATGAAGGAATCCGGTGCGGAGGTCGGAGACAAGATCGGCCTTGAGCATCGCGGATCGGAGCCGGTTCGCCTTCCGGACGGGACCACGGCCGAGCGCAATTCGTGGAAGGTGCGGGACGCTGGCGAGCTGGCCTATAGCCAGCTTGAAAGCCGCCTGTCGCGGTCGGGCGTGAAGGAAACCACGCTCGATTATGCCCAGGACTTTGCCGAGCGGCGGGGCATCGCGGAGCGCATGGGCGTCCGCAGCGAGATCGAGATTCCCGACGATCGTGCCGCCGAGCTGCGTCCGGACAGGGAGCCGGCGGCCGAAAGATCGGTCCCGGCCACTTTGGGCTTAGGGGGGATAGGGGAGGGCCGGGACCAGGCTCGCGAAACCGCGAGTGCCGGCAGATTGCGTCCTGGCATCGCGAAAAACAAGGGCGAGGATCTCGCGCGGGTTTCCCGCGCCGAGGATCTCGCCCAGGATCGCGGCGATCGACAGCAGCGCCGCAGCCGGTTCGAGGGCCTGAAACTGTCACGGAGCGCGCCGGCTAATCAGCCGACCGCGCAGGACCGCGACGAACGGCCCCAGGATCGGCCAGAGAAGGCCGAGACGCGCCGGCGCGGTATGTTCGACGGGTTGCGGCTCAATGTTGGCCCGGCCGGCCGTGAGGCTTCCCAGGAGCCGGGAGAACGGCCGGAAAGGGAAGGGAGCTTGCGGCAAGCGCCGGCGCAGGACCGGCTTGCCGAACGGTTACGGCCGCAGTCGGAGTTCGAGCAGGCCGTTGATCGCTATGCCCGCGCCTATGAATCCGCCCACAGGCAGCGGCGCGAGGGCCTTCCGATCCTCGACGCGCAGCGTCAGGATTTGCGCGAGGCCGGCCTTGAGCTCGATCAGGCGCGGCCGGGCGCGCGCGATCTGATGCGGTCGGCGCTGCGCTACGATCCGGACATGCAGCGCAGCATGACCGAGCTTTCCGGCCGGCCGCGCGTCGGCCAGGTCATCGAGCGGCTGGACCACGAGCGCGCCATGCAGGCCGATCCGAATGTCAGGGCCGATCGTTTCGTTGAACGCTGGCAGGCGTTGCAGGAGCAGCGCCAGCAGCTTCGCGGCTGGCAGCACGACGAGGCGCGCGGCAAGGTGGAAGGCCAGATGAACGGCTTGACCAAGAGCCTTGAACGCGACCCCCAGGTTGAATCCATCCTGCGCAATCGCCGTCAGGAACTCGGAATCGGCCAGCATACGCGCCAGAGCGAGAGGATTTCGTGGGAGCTGCAACAGAGCCTCACGCGCGGCCGATCGCTCGGGCTTGAACGGTAGGAGACGCCATGACCGACGATGACAGGGAAGGATTCGAGCCGCAGGACGCGCCCGACGACGCCGGCGACCCGGCCGCCGCGTTCGAGGCGTTACGGCGGTCGGTCGAGAAGCTGACCCGCGACCTTGGCGGCGAAATGACCGTCATCCGGCGCGGCGTGGAAACGGCGTTCGACCAGCTTGAGAAACTACAGCAGCCGACCGACTACGGCCCCGATCTTGGCCGCATCGTCCAGCAGCTCGCCCATGTCGGTATGCGTCTTGAGGCGGTCGAGCAATCGCCGGTCCTGCGCAATGGCCCGGAACATTACGCCCGCGCGCTCGAGCGCGGCGGCGAAAGCCTGGTCAACACCGCCGCGCGGCAGCTCGAGCGCCAGGCAACTGACCTCGAGCGCTCCGCCAATAGTCTGGCCCGCCGCCTCGCCGGCGCGCGCGAACGGTATGTTCAGGATCGTTGGTTGTGGAGCGCGGGAACTGCCGGCCTGGTCGCCGGTGTGCTGTTGACGCTGTTTTTGCCGCGCGCGCTGCCATTCTCGGCTGATACCCGTACTGCCGCCCTTATCATGGGGAGCGATCGCATCAGCGCTGGCTACGCCATGATTGGCGCGGCCGACCCACTCGAAACCGGCAAGATGGAGTGGGGGCGCAGGTTCTATGATTTCAATGGCGATCCGATATCCGCCTGTTTGAAGACGGCGAAACAGACAGGGAAGGACCAGAAATGCACCATTACCGTGCCGGCGATGGCGCAGCAGTAGAGGAACCAGGCATGGCGCGATTCAAGTGCGATCGGTGCAGTTTCGACGGCCACAGACATTGGACCGGCGAGCGGAAATGCCCATCTTGCGGGGAAACCTACAAGCTCCGGGTCGCGATCGGCGTGGAGGAAATGACCGGCGCGGAGGTTGCGGAGTTCGAGGAAGCCTTGGCCAGCTAGGCGCGAAATAGGTGTTGCGGGCTTCAGGAATTTCGCGACAATGCCGGCCAGCCATTGGTCCTATGATCAATCCACTTAACGGGACACGGTCATTAAAAGTTAAAAGCTTGGATTTGCTAGTTTGGGCCAAGGAGATAGACGCTCGAACGTGCGGGAAGCTCGTAAAACCAAGCCGTCATCGAGGCGCCTTCCGATAATCTGCATCCCGATTGGGAGGCCGTCATGAGAAAATCCACAAGGAACGGAGGCGGCAGGATTTCCTGTGAAGTTGAAGGGATAAGTCAGGAACCAGCCCAGAAGGCGATTGATCGACGCGCCGTTGATCGTAGCTGGTGGCCCATTCTCAATAGGGAAGGCGGAAACTGCTGTTGTTGGGCAGATCAACACATCATACTTGTCAAAAATAGAACACAGCCTACTCCAAACGACTTCGCGCATGAGATTTGCGCGGCCAAATTCGACGGCACTCAATCGCCGGCCTTGTTCGATCAGGCCCTGAACCACTGGCTCAAGCAACGAGAATTCGCTGTCCGTGATGTTGGAATAGACAGTCGCCAACTTTGCACACCAGAGGGTGAAGAAAGCCGCCTCCAATTCACGGTCGAAGTCCACCTCCACCTCGTCGACGACGCAACCTAGCGCCGCAAACGCCTCCGTGGCCCTTGTACAGGCTAGTTTCACCTCATCGGACACCTCAAAGTACCCCAAATTCACGCTGAATGCCACGCGCAGGCCGGCAACCCCGTGGTCAAGAGACATCAGCACATCCTGGTCAGTCGGAACGGAGAACGGATCAGCGCTGTCGGCTCCAACCATCGCCTGATATAGGAGCGTGGCATCGCCCACGCTTCGCGCCAGGGGACCATTGTGGAAGAACGGAGTGTGGCTGGAGAATGGGCCAGCGACATCGGGCACTCGCCCGTAGCTTGGTTTGAAGCCGAAGATTCCGCACATGCTCGCCGGGATTCGGATCGATCCCGCACCATCGCTACCCTCTGCAAACGGAACCAATCCCGCAGCTACGGCAGCGGCTGAGCCCCCACTCGATCCACCAGGAGTGCGATCGAGACGCCACGGGTTGCGCGTCGGGCCGAAAATGAGATTATCCGTCTCGCCTTTATGCCCAAACTCCGGTGTATTTGTTTTGCCGATGACAATGGCTCCGGCTTTCTTGAGCCTCCTGACGAGCTCAGCGTCCTCAGCTGGCACGGCGTTTTCGAAAAGACGCGAGCCGCGCGTGGTCCTAACTCCCTTAGTCGGGGTCAAATCCTTGAGCGCCACCGGCAGGCCGTGGAGCGGTCCGATCGGAGAACCGCTTGTGAAGGCTTGATCGGCTTGCGCCGCCGCAGCGAGCGCCGCTTCGTGTAGGACGGTACAAAATGCATTTATCTTTGGATTGATGTCATCGATCCTTTTCAAGAAAGCCGAGGTAACTTCCAGGCATGATAGCTCGCGCTCGCGAATCAGCCCGGCTAATACCTGTGCAGGCTTCCTCGTAATCTCGTCGATGGATGTCATCTTGCTATCCGTCATGTTGAATGTGATTGACTTTCAGGAATATCGGCCGGCGCTTCTACTCTGCCATAAAGCTGCAAGGTAACATCGCGGAACTCGCGCGCTGCAGGCGCCATGTCTCCGGGCCGCTGAACTAGAAGGGTTTTGAGCCAAATCGGGCAAGCTAATTCCGCTACCGTAGCGCCCGCTGCAGAAGCGAGTTCTCCGACAAATCTCGGCAGAATTGCCGCCCCAGCTCCGGAGACGACGAGTGGAACGTAAGCTTCCCGGTACTCAATTCGAACAGCAATTGCATTCTGTACCAGATCTGGATAATTCGCCCGAAGCTCCATATACGGAGGCGATGTTTCCCACCACGGTCCTACAATCAGGCCGCGTGCCACGATATCCTCAAGTGAAATCACGCCATCGTCTGCAATAACCGTCCCGGGTGGTAGGATTCCAACATAGTCTTGGGGCTCGAGCGGGTGGGCGATCAGGCCATGCGCAAGTTCGCTATCGTCAGTGAATCCTAGCTCGCACCGACCATCCCGGACCATTTCGGCGACTTCCGGTATCCGCGCCCATGTTGGGCCTTTAATGTGTATCGTTACGGCGGGATGTTCCTTCCGGAATGCCCCAACGACCGCGCCAACCGGCCATTCGGCAAGCGGAGGAAAGGTCGCTATGTCTAACCGCCCGCCTGCCAGACCCATCACATCTGCGACGATCGCACGAATTGTGCCGAGATCCCTTAGAGGGCGTTTGGAAATTAAGGATTGCGGTGTTCCTTGCCGTCCGTTGAACGGAGGCAAGGGATGGGCGGTAGCCAGTACGTATCGAACGTGACGGATGAACAATGGTCGATTGTTGAGCCGCTACTGCCGAAAGCGAGCCGGCGCGGCCGACGACGACGGATCAGTCTTCGTGCCGTCCTGGACGCGATCTTCTATCTGCTGCGTACCGGCTGCCAATGGCGCCAACTGCCGAGAGATTTCCCTGCCTGGAACACGGTCTACTGGTACTTTCGGTCATGGCAGCGAACCGGCATCTGGGTTTGTCTGCAACGTGAACTCTACCGGCTTACCCGACTTCGGGCCGGTCGCGCGGAATGTCCGACCGTCGTGATCATGGATGGACAGTCGGTCAAGACCACCGAGGTCGGCGGAACCCGCGGTTTTGACGCCTTCAAGCGGGTGAAGGGCAGAAAGCGTCACATTCTGGTCGACACGCTCGGCCTGCCGATCGCCAACCGCGTCGAAGCTGCCGATGTTTCGGATCGGCGCGCCGGTGCCTTGCTGACAAACGGATTGCGCGCGCTCTTTCCGGCGATCACCACCATCATCGCCGACGCGGGTCATGAGAGCAAGAAACTCTCCCGCGCGCTGGCAGAACAGCAAGGTTGGCGGCTGCAGATCGTCAAGCGTCGTCAGCGCGCCTTCAAGATCACGGGCTTGACTTGGATCGTCGAGCGCAGCTTCGCCTGGCTCGGTCGCAATCGTCGGCTTAGCAAGGACTATGAGTACCGTGTACAGACGTCAGAGACGATGATCGACATCGCAGCAGCCCGCCTCATGCTCAACCGGCTCGCTCAAGGTTAATTTCCAAACGCCCTCTGAGCGCGCAGGCTACAAGACGGCGATCATGTGGATGATAAAGCGATAACCGAAACCATAGTGCTCGGCGGTGTCAAAAGGTGGGTTCTCGCCATGCTCGCGGCCTGCGGCCCCTGCGCGTGGCTCCGATCCCGGCCTTGCGGCCGCTTTTGACGCAGCCTGCGCCCCTATGGAATCCTGAACCTGTCGGGACGAAGGGCGTCCCGCCCCTCGCCCCCGCTCGGGGTTCTCCACGCCTGCGGCGCGTCGAACAAAGGGCTGCACCAGGCGCAGGCGCCAGCCCCCGGCCGGCCCGCTCTCATCATCTAGGGCCGTAGGGACGGCCGGGGGCTGATGATTACATGCTGACAGGTAAGCATGTCCGCCCCGCCCTACCCTAGAAATAGTGCTTTTGCCGGCTCCTTACGCAAAGGGTTGCAGAATCGCGCCGTTTCGGCTCTTCATGTAGACATGGCGAGTCGCACCCGAGAACAAGTTAAGCTGGAAAGTGTCCGAAACCTTCGGGCGCGTTGGCGCGCGGAGGGCCGGATTCTTGTGCAGGCCGATCTGCCCGGCGATCTGGTCGCGGCGATTGACCGCCTGAAGGACGACGCGGGCTTGCGAGGGCGCGCGCCGGTCATCGAGGAAGCGTTGAGGTTCTATATCGAAGCGAAGCAAGGGACATAACGGCAAAACGCCCGACCGTTGGCGCGGTCGAGCGTTTTTGTAGGCCGTCAGACACACCGTAGAGACGGGGCCAAGAAGCTCTCCCCTTATCTACGCTAGAGCACTCCGCTCCGCAAGATTGATTCTTGCGGGAACGGGAAAGCCGTGCCTGCCGTCCACAGTCGTCATGTCCTCCGAACGGAAGGACGAGAGGCATATGTTGAGGACGCACATCGCGGCCGCGATCGGCTGCGCGCGCGGGAACGCGCTTGATGAAATCATGCGGGAAATCTGGACCAGGCACGGAGCCGGCCAGCTCAGTGACACCGAGGCCGGCCAGCTCTCCACGCTCGCCTATGAGCGCCGGGACGCCTTGCGCGGGTCGGGGCAGACCGCGCTAGGGCTGGTCTTTCCTCCCCCGGCCGAGCGATGCCCGACGCCGGTTCGCCGGCATAGCCATATCCGGGGGCGATCGGAGGGCCGCATATGGCGGCCGACGACGCGCAAGGACGTGCAGGCGATCCTGAAGGCGGCCGAAATCTACAACGAGGCCGGCTTGCACGAGAAGGGCGAGCGCAGCGGCCCGCTAGGATCGGTGGCGCTGGACGTGCTGCGGCTGTTCGTCAATCTCATCGACTTCCGCACCGGCCGGCTAGAGCCGTCAATCACAACCATCATGGACCGCCTGGGCCGGTCGCGGGATACGATCGTGCGGGCGCTGAAGAACCTGCGGGCGCATGGTTTCATCGACTGGCTGCGGCGCTACGAGCCGACCGGGAACGAAGGGCGCGGCCCCCAGGTGCAGCAGGCCAGCAATGCCTATCGCCTGTCCCTGCCGGAAAAGGCCCGGCAGTTCCTTGGACGGTTCGGCAAGGCCCCTCCCCTGCCTGCCGATCATGGACAGGACCAGCAGGCTTGGAGCGAGGCAATCGACGCCTACAGGAAGGCCCTGCCCCTCGATGAGCGGACCTTGCTCGATGTGGGCGATAGCCGGCTCGGGCAGTCTCTTGCCACGATGGCGCGGAACCTGATGAACAAACGTGAGTCCGATAAGCAGACTGAATCCCCATCTGATCTTTATCTAAGAGGACAAACATAAGCGGACGCCGCTGTTCGGGCTGCTTCCGCAGCCCTGCGGCGGTTCCGGTCCGCTTATAGGGCGGACCGGGAAGCGGAAACCTCACAGCAAAAACCGCAACGCTCACGCCTGCGGCAACCGTCGCATGGGCTTTCGAGAGGGAGTGAGAGGCGACGACGGTGCTTAATATTTGCTGTATTGCTGGCAATAAGGCAGTTATGCAAAATTTCTTGCCGTCAATGCGCTTTGCTGCTATGCCAGCAATATGAAAACAATCGCCATTGTCAGCCAAAAAGGCGGGGCCGGGAAAACCACCCTTGCCTTGCACATCGCCACGGCGGCCGAGACGGCAGGGCTTCCGGCCGTGATTATCGACCTCGACCCCCAGGCAAGCGCCGCCGGTTGGGGCGACAGCCGCCAGGGCGAGGCTCCGGTTGTCGTCGCCCTTCCGCATACTCGCCTGCCGCAAGGCTTGCAGGCTGCGACCGATGGCGGGGCCGAGCTGGTCCTGATCGACACAGCGCCGCACTCCGAAGCGGCCGCAATGGCCGCAACGCGATCGGCCGACCTGGTGTTGATCCCATGCCGCGCCGGAATCCTCGATCTTCGCGCGATCGGCAGCACCGCCGAGCTGGTGAAGCTCGCCCAAAAGCCGGCCTTTGTGGTTTTGAACGCCGTGCCGCCGCGCGCTACGCAGCTCCTAGCCGATGCGCGGGAGGCCGTTCAGGTTCACGGCTTGGAGGTTGCGCCCGTTGCCTTCCAGCAGCGAGCCGCTTTCGGACATGCGCTCACGGCCGGCAAAACCGCGCCAGAGTATGAGCCGGGCGGTAAAGCCAGCGAGGAAGTGTCCGAACTGTTGACCTGGCTAAAAGGCAGATTGCTGATTTGACGGCAATCTGTATTGCCAGCAATGAGGCATAGTGGTATTGCTGGCAAACTGGCAATGTTGACGGGATAAGGCCATGTCGAAAAGACCGAGTTTAGCCGAGAGCATGAAAGCCGTGGGTGCGCAGACGCCGCCGCCCGCCGCGCCGATCGTGGAAGCCACCCCTATGCCGGCCCCGGATCGTGCCGAGGGCAAGCGTTACCATGCCGCCACGCGGGCCGGAATGAAACGAGTGACGGTCGTGGTCGAGCCGGAAGACCATCGCCGGGTTAAACGGCTGTCAGCCGACACCGACCGCTCAATTGAAGACCTCATGCGGGAGGCGCTTGCCGACTTGCTGCAAAAGCATAATGCCTGATTGCCAGCAAGGCAGCAGCAGGCGACGGAAAGCCTTGAAGTGTGGCGCTAAGTGTTATATATGACGGAGCGACGGTGAGAGTCTTCAAGAGCAGCAGGTTTCACAGGTTTGCCCGCAAGGAGAAAATCTCCGATGCGATGCTATGTGAGGCGATCGAGCGCGCTGAACGCGGGTTG
>NZ_JAHBRX010000005.1 GCF_018398335.1 Chelatococcus sp. HY11 | reverse complement strand
CCTGAGCAGCAAGGGGCGCTATTACCGGAAGTCGGCGCTGCGCCTCCTGCCTCGCTTCTTCAGACAGCCCGAGCGTGCCGCGTTCGGCAATCTGATCAGCCTGCTCATCCACGTCTCGACATCCCTCCCCGCCGAAAACCGAATCGGCGATATTGAACGAGAGTATGGGCAGTTTATGCTACATAGTGAAGACAACTATGGGGAATCAGGGGCCGATTGCTGTGACCATGACCTTCGCTAAGATGTTGATTTTCCATGCTCCGCATTGAAGCTAACTTTGACAACTGACATCTCGATGGCCTCGCCCTCCCCTCCCCTTCGCACACCCGTCCGACGCCTGATTGGCTATGCGCGAGTTTCAACTGAGGAACAGGCAACCGATGCCCAGGTCGATGAGTTGCGCGCGGCCGGTTGCCAGATCATCCACACGGAGCACGGATCCGGCGCGTCGCGGGTACGGCCCGTATTGACCAAACTGCTGCGAGAGATCAGTGCCGGCGACGTCCTGGTCGTGGTCCGCCTGGATCGTCTCGCCCGCTCGGTCAGCCATCTGCTGGTGGTGATCGAGCATCTCGAGGAGCGCAAGGCGCATTTCCGCTCGCTGCATGATCCGATCGATACCTCCACGCCACAGGGCATGTTCTCGCTGCAGGTGCTGGGCGCGGTGGCGCAGCTCGAGCGCGCGTTGATCGCCGAGCGCACCAAGGCGGGCATGAAGGCGGCAATGGCCCGCGGCAAGCTGCCCGGCAATCCCGGCTTGCGAGAGCGCCGGCCCGAAGCGATCCGCGCGGCCTCGGCGGCGCGGCAAAAAGTCTATGTCGGCGATTTGATTGCCTCGGCCGCGACCTGGATGCCGATCGTGCAGCGCATGCGGCCCCAGCACAACTGGGACGATGTCGTGCGGGTGTTGAACCATCGCGGCCAGAATTGGACCGTCGAGAAGTTGCGGCGCGCCGTGCACCGACTGGTGAGCGAGAAGATGGCGGAGCCGCAGTTAATTCAGCGCGCGCCCCGACGTCCCCCCGAGGACCGCCTGATGACCCTCGTCGCCGGCATCGCCATCGCCGATCCGGATCTGAGCCTGCGCGATATCGCCACCCAGCTCGAGCGTATGCGGGAGCGGGCGCCACGCGGCGGCAGGCAATGGGCCGCCTCCTCCGTGAAAGCCCTGCTCGACCGGGCCCGCCGGCTCGGTTTGGTCGTGCCGCAGCCGCGGGAAGTTCAAGATTGAGCGGAGGAACGGCCGATGGCGAGCCTCAGAGACGCCGTCTCTCGGAGGCCGGCGGATCTCATGTCGCAGTTGCTCTCTTCTGGTTGATGCTAGGGTGCGAAAACCGACGCAGAAGGCGATGCAATGCATTTTGGGCGCAGACCGGGCTTCGTCCCTCGGAGTCCATAAAGGCTACTTCCAAATGCAATTTGGGCCGTGCATGGGCCAAGATGTCAGGGACCTCTCTGCGTCCCACGGATGCGGATTTCAGGACAATCACGCGTTCAGCCGCTGCCCCCTGCCCCATCTCACGACACTGGCGAAATTAGCTCCACCGTTGGAAAGTATGTCCGATAGCGCTTCAAGTCTCGCGTCAGCAAAGGTAGACCTTGAACCGCGGCATGGGCTCCAATGAAGAAGTCCGGCAACACCCCGGTGCGCGATCCGCCTGCCTTGCGATAGTGTGTGAACACCTTGCCTGCCAAGAACAAGGCTGACCGAGGGATGGGCATCAGTTCTAAGCCCGCGTCCTCAATGAAGGCATCGAGGCCTTCTATCCGATCGTAGCGAACGGATAGCTCCGCATACACAACATCGTTGATCATCAATGGGCCCGCGAGAGCGGCAGTTTCAAGCTGCTCGATCGACCAATCTGCCCAGTCTTGATCGTTCGTGACGAGATCGAGCAGGATGTTGGTATCAACGAGCGTCACGCTTCGCCACGCGTGAGCGCCATGATCGCATCCGTATCAAGTCCCTTGCCCGCGTGCCCTCTGAGCCGCTGGAACCGGCTGGGAGGCCTGTCCGTGTCCGCTTTCGTCAGCACCACGCTGCCATCGGCCGCCCTGCGGAAAGCCACCTTGCTTCCTGGAGCAATTCCAAGCAGATCCCTGACCGCTTTCGGGATTGTGACCTGCCCCTTGGACGTCACCGTGCTCGTCATAACCTCAACCCTGTAATACCACTTTCGTTGAAGGTATTACTCCGACGCTCTGGATTCAAGCGACATTATCGACCGATCGTTCCCACATTCGGCCGTGAGGTCTAAAAGCCCTGCTCGACAGTGCGGCGGGAACGTCCATCTCGGCGACCTGATCCGCTCGGCCCCGAGCTGCTGAACGTACTCATTGCCAGGACCAAAGACGCACCGTGGGTGACGACGAAATCCCCGCACTATGGCGGATGCCTTTGAAAAATGGTGATGCGGTCTATATCGCCAAAGCACTTGGTGTTGTCGCGTGAGCCAAAGTGATGTCCGAAATCGCCGTAAGACGGGATTGTCTCGAGAGCAGCTTTACCGCTCCTTCAGTGAACGGGAAAATCCGACGCTCAGAACAATCCTAGCCGTGATGCGCGCTTTGACATAGCGGTGAAGGCTCATACAGCCCCATAAGGGCGAGACACAAAAGTCTGCGTCACTGTACTTTAAGCCGGAGCAATACGGCAATGAGCAAGGCATTGGTCGGTCTAATGGCTGATAGACCTTTGAATGCGTCTCGGTAGCTTAAGGCTATGGCCGGCCGGCCGTCAGAACACACGAGCTCATGTGTCATTTGGCCTCCGGGCGCCGCCTACGGTTCCAAAATTCGTAGCGGGATCCAGTGCCCGTCCGGGACACGATCCGCTCCTCCCATTCGCCCCCCTTCAGCTCCCGCAGATCTGACTGCTACCAAATAAAGGCCCCCAACTCTCCTCATAACACGGACACCGCTAAGGTCTTCAGTGTCGTTGACTCGGTGAGCCTCCATTCGGCAACGCCGCATTGAATGAGGGCGATATCGATACCAGGACACAATCCTGCGATCCTTGTCCAGATGCCTTCAAAGCTGGGCTTCGAGGCCAGCACGTTCATCATCGATGAGCATCCTCGGCGCGGCCTGCATATGAAGCACGCCACATTGCGGTCTACACGTTCCGATCACTTAAAACTGCCGTCTGTTTCAGAACGAGGACACGACTGGGCTTCGCTAGGCGCGTCAGAGAGCTGAATACACAAATCGCATTGGTATTGGTCATCGACAAACCATCCATCTTGCTTCGAGCGGCCAAGGTTGCCGGGTGAATGCGATCCCCTCCCCTGTCTCGATACTCAAGATTGCGCCGGTGTCAGGCTGATGGCGAAACGATACAATCGACTGAGGGGCCTTCAGGCTGCGGCCTCCCCGCGGAAGCTTTGTCGGCATCGTTAGTTTTAATATCGGCACGCACCCTGCCCGACCATTAGACGCCATAAGCCCTACGACAGGCATGCTGAAGCGGACAATACATGGAACGCCAGCAGCACTATAAGCCGGTCGGCTGGCCGGTCACGGCACGATATACGTGGAGGGCTGCCCGCCTCAGGAAGGCATTGGACGTGGCGTGCGCTTACTCTGCCAGGACCAATCACCGTATACCGGCTAAGCGTGCGCTTCGCACGAGGATGAACCATCGGGTTCGAGAAGCCAAGCTGCGCACCAGTTACTGCGGTCTGGTGCAGGCTTCCGCTCCCATTGAAACGTTGACCCCATTTTCGATCGCACTTCGAAAGTCCTTGAGGCCAAACACCTGCCTCGCAGCCTTTACTGGGCGAACACTTCTGTTTACGCCACCGATATCTGGAAAATTCCAGCTTCAGAACTGCTTTGACAGCCGTGCAGAGGATAGAAAAAATATTGCAAAGCATACACTTAACCAACAATCTTGGTCTCATTTGAATATCGCTAAAACCAACGGACGTGAGTTAACTTCTCATTAAGACAAAATCGATTGCCGCGATGAGCGAATCGGGCATAATTCCCGCTTGTTGAGAGTTTTCCTTCAGAAAAGCGTTATTCTGAGAACCGGCATCGATGAACATGGCGACACCCGCTGAGGAATTTGAAACGTTCAGCTTTCACGAATCAATTCTCATGCAAGGAGAACTGATTTCGGACAAGCTGAACATGCTCCGCGTCGAGCATTACCCACCCGATGCGACCAAAACCCTGAGACAGTTCTCGTTGGCCGAAGTTGCATTCTTTTTGGGTGTCACTCAGTCGAATGTGAAAAAGCTTCACCTCGAAGGGAAGGGACCGATACCGACCACGTCCGCATCTGGACGTCGGACTTACACAGCCAAGCAGATGCTTGAATTGAGACATTATCTCGACCGGCATGGGCGCGCAGACTACAAGAAATATGTCCCGCACAGGAGGCCCGGAGAATCCTTACAGGTAATCTCAGTTGTGAACTTCAAAGGGGGTAGCGGAAAAACCACCACTGCGGCTCATCTAGCGCAGCATCTGGCTTTGACGGGCCATCGAGTGCTGGCAATCGATCTCGACCCTCAAGCCTCTTTATCAGCGCTGCACGGTTTCCAGCCAGAGCTGGACAAAAATCCATCTCTCTATGAAGCCCTTCGTTATGACAAGGCAAGAAAGTCGATCTCGGAAGTTATCCGCGCAACCAATTTTCCCGGCCTCGACATCGTGCCTGCGAACCTTGAGCTTCAGGAATACGAGTACGACACACCGCTTGCCGCAGCTAACAAAGCCTCATCGGATGGCCGCCTTTTCTTCACGCGTATTTCAGACGCGTTACGGGAGGTGGACGATCGCTATGACGTAGTCATCGTCGATTGTCCGCCGCAACTTGGCTATCTCACTCTAACCGCCCTCACGGCTTCAACCGCTGTTCTGATCACCATTCACCCACAGATGCTCGACGTCATGTCGATGAGTCAGTTCTTGCTGATGCTCGGGGGGATCCTGCAATCGATAAGCAAAGCCGGCGCGCATGTGCGCCTCAAATGGTTTCGCTATTTAGTCACACGCTACGAACCGACAGACGGCCCGCAAACGCAGATGGTCGGATTTATGCAAGCTCTCTTCCCTGCACATATGCTGAAGAACCCGATGGTAAAATCGACCGCGATTTCGGACGCGGGAATTACAAACCAGTCGCTCTACGAGGTCGAGCGCGCGCAATTCATTCGGACCACTTATGATCGCGCCCTTGAGGCTTTGAACGCGGTTAATGGGGAAATCACGGCTCTCGTTCATGGCGCGTGGGGGCGTAAATGAGGCTTATCTTGACAGCCGTGCAGATCGGCAAAACCGTCCAATTTGCCAATGACTTGTCTCCGGCTCGGGGAGGGCGCAATGGCACGTAAAAACCTACTGGCCAACGTGTCCGCACATCTGACAACTACGGCGGACAGAGAGGTCCGATCTGACTACGCAAATCGCGGCGCGTCGCGATCGATGATGCTATCGATCGAGGAAATGGCTGAGAACGCCAAGAAGATGATAGCAGGCGAAACCGTCGTCAGCCTCGATCCGGCTCTATTGGACGAATCGTTCGTCGTAGATCGCGTCGAAGACGACGAGGAAGAGTTTGCGAGCCTGAAGCAGGGAATTAAATCGGAAGGGCAATTGCAGCCTATTTTGGTTCGCCCTCATCCGGACGCCGACGGCCGATTCATGATCGTGTTCGGGCATCGCCGCGCCCGCGCGGCGAGAGAGCTTGGCATTTCAGTTCTCGCAGTTGTGAAAAACCTCGAAGCCATTGCCCATATCGTTGCCCAGGGGCAGGAAAACTCTCGACGCGCAAATCTTTCCTTCATTGAGAAGGCTCTCTTCGCCACAAAGCTCTTGAGTATGGGGCAAAGTAAGGAAACGATTAGGTCTGCGCTCAGCATCGATGACACATTACTGTCGAGAATGCTGTCGGTAGTGGAAACCGTACCGGCTCAGGTGATTGAGGCAATCGGTGCCGCGAAGTCCGTTGGCAGGGACAGATGGGAAGAGCTCAAGAAACTCGTCGCCAATCCTAAAGTCGCGGAATACGCGTGCGATGTGGTCAACGCAGAAGCGTTCCGTTCGCTGGAGGGAGCAAACCGCTTCAATCATCTTCTTGGAGAACTGAAGCAGGCGGGGCAGGGGAGACGGAAGCGGAAGAAGGCCCGAGAGGGAGGAGTAGGCGTGTGGTCTCCTGACGATCGGGCCGTTTCTGCCAGCTACCAGAGCACAGGAAAAACATTCACGTTATCACTGAAGTCGGCTCACGCGAGCGAGTTCGGCCATTTCATTTCATCAAACCTTGAATCGCTTTATCGCGATTTCAAGGAGTGGAAAGTTCGACAGCAAGGAGAGTAGCGCAAAAGAAAAAAGCCCCCGAACGTCGCCGCGCGGAAGCCTTTTCTTTGATCTAAGCACCCAAAGAATCACACTTTCGCAAAAGCCTGTCAAGCGGTTCGGCGCCATTTCGGCGAGCAGATTTCTTTTGCCTAGCGATAGGTGAAAGAGAATGCAGACGCATATTGCAACGACGCCCTTTGGGCGGCGGACGATGTCGCTTGCCCAGCTGGCACAGCAATCCATCGGACGCAGCGCCCCGAAAGACACCGCTGTCCATAAATGGCAGGTGTTTCAACATATCCGCGAAGCGCGCGATCGCCTGGGGGCCACCGACAGGGCCCTCACCATCCTGAACGCCTTGCTCTCGTTCCATCCGGAAACCACCCTGTCAGCGCGGGGAGGTCTTGTTGTCTGGCCTTCCAACGATCAGCTCGCAGCCCGCGCCAATGGCATGCCCGCCACAACCCTGCGGCGACACCTCGCCAACCTGGTGGAATGCGGCCTCATCATCCGCCGCGACAGTCCCAACGGCAAACGCTTCGCCCGCAAGGGCAGGGGAGGGGACATCGAGCAGGTCTACGGTTTTGACCTCTCACCCATCGTCACACGCGCCGATGCCTTCAAAGACATGGCGGAAGCCGTGCAGGCTGACAAACGCGCGAGACAAGTCGCCCGGGAACAGCTGACGCTCCTGCGCCGGGATATCGTCAAGACCATCACCGCTGCCCGCGCGGAAGGCGCACCAGGCCCCTGGGAGATCGCACAGCACCGCTACCACGCGATCATCAGCCAGCTTCCGCGCCAGCCCTGCGGAGAGGTCATCGAGGCGATCTGCGCTGATCTGCGCCATCTCTGGGACGATATTCGCACATCCTTGGAAAACTTCACACAATCCCGGATTCCGGCCGCCAATGAGTCCCATTCTGGCGGGCACTTAAAAGAGTCAAACCCAGAATCTCATTCTGAATTTCAAAAAGATGACTCAAGGGATGAACAAAACGCCCCTTCCGGCGAGACCACGCCCCCAGTCGCTCAGGATCGGCAAGGACCGAGCCTTTCCACGGTCATCAAAGCCTGCCCAGCTATCATCGATCTGGCCCAGGGCCGTGCCATTCAGAACTGGCGAGATCTTCTGGGATTGGCAGGTGTTGTTCGTCCGATGCTGGGGATCAGTCCCAAACTCTGGGAGGAAACTTGTGCAACGCTCGGCGCCCAGGGTGCTGCGACAGTGCTCGCCGCGATTTATGAGCGGTCGGGGGAGATCTCCAATCCAGGTGGCTATCTTCGTAATCTCACCCAGCGCGCGGTCACCGGAGAGTTCTCGACCACTCCCATGGTCCTCGCCCTGTTCACGGCGAAGTTGAGAAAGGACAGGGGAGGGGAGTATCTCCAGCATCCAATCCCGACAACAGAACTCCCGGGGATCGCGGGCGGTCATTCTCGCCCCTCCATCACTGTGAGCGCCGCGTTGCAGCAAAAGCTCAAGAGCGGGGCAACTCGGCGAGCTTGGAGCAGGAGGTGAGGCAGTGATATCACGGATGGGGTTCCTGAGGAGGCAGCACAGGGGAGGCTCTCTCCCAGCTCAACGACGCGAGGTACCCGTTTGGCCCCGCAGAGGCCTCCTTTCAGCAGACGTTGTCTTTCGCCGCTGCGTCGTACCCTTCACCTCATTCAGCGAGTTCAACAAAGATCGAGTCCGAAGCGCGGTGACCTGAGACCCTTTTCTCCTCCAATCCGAGTGAGAGTCCTGGGTTTCGTTTCTGGCCTCATGCAGCCTGTTTTTCCAGCGTGGATTTTAGGGCGAACTCGGCGGGCGTGATGTTGCCGAGGGCCGAGTGGGGTCTGTGGCGGTTGTAGTCCTCCTTCCATGAGGTGATGGCGCTGCGGGCCTCGACGAGCGTCGAGAACAGCGTGTCGTTGAGACACTCGTCCCGGAAGCGTCCGTTGAAGCTCTCGACGAAGGCATTCTGCGTCGGCTTGCCGGGGGCGATGTAGTGCCACTCGACGCCGGTCTCCTGGCACCAGCGCAGGATCGCCATCGAGGTGAACTCGGTGCCGTAGCACATTGGGAAGAGGCTCGACCGTTGGCTGACGGCGCGCGAAGCCTTGCGTAGCGCAGCGCGCCGTCACGGCGGTCATGACCGGCCAGCAGGTCTCTAAAGTGAGGTTGTCGAGACAACACTTTGGAGAGAGGCCGACCATGACCAAGCGCTTTTCTACTCCCACCGGCGCCGTGCTGGTAGCGATCGACATGTCCAAGCATCGTCAGGAGGTCCTGATCGAACGACCTGAGGGTGGTCGACGCCGGCGGATGACCTTGATGGCGACCAAGCAGGACTACGAGCGCCTGGCTGTTGAGCTTTCTGCGATCGGACGACCGATCCTCGTCGGCTTCGAGGCGACCGGCAACTACCATCGCACGCTCGCCCACCGACTGCTGACGGCAGGCTTCGAGCTGCGGCTAATCTCCTCGGTCGCGCTCGCCCGGACTCGAGAGGCTCTGCACAACGGCTGGGACAAGAACGATCCCAAGGATGCCCAGGTGATCCTGCACATGTTGCGGATCGGCGCCACGCAGGCCTATGTCGATCCGCTGGCCGCCGGCATCAACGACCTGCAGGAGCTGTCGAAGACGCACGAGACGATCTCGAAGGCCAAGACGCAGACCTGGCACCGCATCCTGACGCATTATCTGCCGCTGTATTTTCCGGAGATAGCCCGCTTCGCCGGCAACAGCCGCTCGGATTGGTTCCTGGCGCTGATCGAGCGTTTCCCGACGCCCGGCAGCATCACCACATTGGAGCGGGAAGCGTTCGTGGCCGAGGCTTGGCCTCTGGTCGGCCGCAAGGTCTCCAAGGCTCGGCTGATCAACGATATCTACGAGACGGCCTGCTCATCGATCGCGTTGCCGGTGTTGGAGGAGAGTGCGGCGATCACGATGTTCCGCATGATCGTCGCCCAAGCGCGAGGCCTGATCCGGGAGCGCAACCGGATCGAGGAGATCGCACAGGCCACGCTGGCCGATCATCATGATTACCGGCTGCTGCGGCAGATCCCGGGAATCGGACCGATCAACGCTCTGACGATCCTGGCCGAGGCTGGAGACCTGCGCAGGTTCGGCCATCACCGGCAGTTCCTGAAGTTCTGCGGCCTCGACCTCGCGACCTGCCAATCCGGCACCTTCCGCGGCCGGACCAAGCTGTCGAAGTACGGCAATGCCCGCCTGCGCCGAACGTTCTGGATGGCAGCGCAGGTCGCCGCGCGCCAGCGCGATAACAGCTTCCGCGACAAGCTCGGCCGCTATGTTGCCGGCCACGCGGACGATGCCGATCGCCGTCGCAAGGCGATGACCGCACTTACCGCCAAGATGGCGCGGGTGGCGCATGCCGTCGTCAAGACGGGGACAGAATACCGGCCGTTCCTGGAGCGGTCGGATGCCAGGTGGAAGGACCCCTCTCTGCAAGTGCCGTGAGGGCGCCGAAGGCGACCCTGTAGATAATGTTCGGGCCTTCCACCTGGGTGCGTATCTCGTCTTGAGGACGGTGAGGACCACGGCCGCGTCAGTGCCGCTGGATCCTGTGTTTGCTATGGCTGGGAGCGATCCCGTTGACGGTGGAAACCATCTGGATCAGCTTATTACCGACGTCGGCGCATCGCCGACGCGATGAGACCTGCTGGCCAAGGCCCAAAGCTGCTTCCCGACATAGGACGTTGTCGGACACGATCGTCCCCGGCCGACCGCGCAGGCGAATGACACCATCCAGTTCGCGAGCCACGCGCAGGCCCGAGAGCGAGGTGTCGGCGACGAGTGCCAGGCACTCGCGCGTGTAGTCGTCGACGATGGCGAGCACCCTGAAGCGGCGACCGTCCGAGATCGTGTCGGAGAGAAAATCGAGGCTCCAGCGCGCATTGGCCCGATCAGGCACGAGCATGGGCCTGCGCGTGCCCAGTGCCCTTTTGCGGCCGCCGCGCCGGCGCACCTGCAGCTTCTCCTCGCGATAGAGCCGCCGCAGCTTCTTCTGGTTCATCACGATGCCCTGGCGGCCCAGCATGATGTGGATCCTGCGGTAGCCGAACCGCCGGCGCTCCGCCGCCACGGCCTTCATCGCCTCGCGCAACAGCGCATCGTCCGGCCGGGTGCTCATGTAGCGCACCGTCGAGCGGTCGATCGTCAAGGCCAGGCACGCCCGACGCTGGCTCACTGCATGCACCGTGCAGGCATGAGCCACCGCCTTCCGCTTCGCATCGGACGTCACCATTTTTTTGCGGCAACATCCTTCAGGATCGCGTTGTCGAGCATCTGCTCGGCGAGCAGCTTCTTGAGGCGGGCGTTCTCATCCTCGAGGGTCTTCAGCCGACGCGCATCCGACACGTCCATCCCGCCATACTTCGCCTTGAACTTGTAGAAGGTCGCCGAGGAGATGCCGTGCTTGCGGCAGACATCCGCCGTCGCAGCTCCAGCCTCCTGCTCCTTCAGCATCCCGATGATCTGCTCTTCCGTGAATCGTGAGGGGCGCATCGTCCGTCTCCGTGAGTGACGGACTCTACTCAAATCTGGAGGAAGATCAGGGTCTCAGGTCAGTTGGCGAGCTGTGTCGTGTGCGTCTCGTAGATCCGAGCGCGAAAATACATCTTGGACACTACGACATGATCGGAATGCACCAGTCTAAAGGTTTTATCGAGTACGTGCCCTATTGTGCTCATGCCTACTGGCATGAGGCGCCACGGGGCAAAGTTGAGGTTCTGATCGAAGGGCCGTTGCGCGTCGAAGAGGTTATTTCTTGAGAGTGGGCGCAGTCTGACGAAAATGCTTTTTCAAGCGTGCTATGCGGACTGGTGAGCTATTCCTCAAGCTCCAGAGTTCCTCGAGCAAGGCCGCAACCTTGGGATCGCCGACATACGCGACAAGCTTAAATCCCCGTTCAAGCTCGATTTCTATGTTCGCGCCATCAGCGCGCACATCTGGATAGTCCCCCATACCCGGTCCCCAAACCTGCCCGATCGATGTCGCTACCCGTGCCTGACCCCCATCGAACACGGCACCGCCTAAGTCAATTCTGACGGTTTTAGCGACCGTTAACCAGCGTGGCAAACGAGGATTTCGACTAAGGGGTCGATGCTTGACGCCGACGTTCCCGCTGCCATAGATTAGAAGAAAGCGTCGATCTCCGAGCCGACGGATAGAAACTCTGATTCATCTCCCCAACCCGCCAGGGCGTTCCCCCGCTTGGCGGGTTTTCGCTTAGCCGTGGCGATTGTTGGCCCACACACAAGGCTACGCCACAAATCGCAATGACGCCGCGACGAGCGCCTCTTTAACGTCTGGCGTAGCAATGCCTTCGGAATAGGACTGTCGTCCCCCACCCGTCGCTCGCTCGTGAACGTGTCCTTGAAGAGTCTGTGGAGCTGACCGAGGCTTACCCATCTTTCTTACGCTTTTTAACCATGCGCCTGTCGGTGAAAAACACATAAGCGACCCGTGGTCGATAAGCCCCTGAACGGCGAGGATCAACACTTCGCCGGCAGTCCGGAATGGATGGGATAGGGACATGCGCAGGAGCTCGGATAACCCGAAAAGATCCAACGATCAGTAGCTTGACTATGACCCCGTCTTCAACATCGGCTTAAAATGGAGGCTCCTTGCAACGCCACTTACAACGAAATCGGCGGCGGCCCCCACGCGCGACTAAACGGCTGACACTCTGCCGCCTCCGGTGCGACGAACCCGAACGCATCTAGCAGAGTAACTGGCAAAAAGGGGCACTATCGTTTGGAACGGCCCAGCGTAGACGACATCGTTCAGATGTGGTCGGCAGATCGAAATCCGCCGCCAGCGCAACGTAGAGGAGAGAGTCCCGCCCCACGTCCTTATTATGCGCACTGACCCAGAGCGGGCCCGAAACGGCGACGGAATCATTGTGAAGATGAACAGCATTGCCGAGCAGCACGGGTCCGCCAAGGCGGCTTCGGCATTCTGGCCGAATAAATAACTTCACCACCCTCCGTACGAATCCCGCGGTCCCACGGCGGGTCATTCGTTGTCATTGTAGCACCCACCATATCCCCTTCCCTGCCACTACCTAGACGTCGACGCGTTGGCGGACCCTAGGCCTTCATTCTGCAACAAAAACCTCGCTGGCGATTGATTCAGACGACTGCGTGTCCGCGTCTCAACCCACATCGTCGCTAGTGGGCCTATTTCAAAACCGTTGTTCGTCCCAATATGCCTCACCGCCTGCGGCCCACACGCATTACCGGCAGCAGCCCTCTACGTACAATTGGTGCGTGCAACATATGGTGTCACGGCTCTGCAAATTCGGACCTCTCGGTTTGCTTGAACAATTTTTCACGTACAGGAAACTATTGTTATGTTCGCAACAAACCTTCCACATAAGCTGAGACGTTTACAGACATCAAGACGTCACTACTTACTTTTTCTTTAAGACCCTGTTGACATTCCAGGGGGGCGCTGCTACAACGCGTCGCCGTCCAGGAAATGGACAGTAGGGACACGCCACAACACTGGGGTTCCTTCAAATCCATCAAAGCATTTGATGTAGACCTGTTTCTAATGCGCAGCGGTCGTTTAGGCCAAGGCGTTTGTGCACTGCTTCGTCATCATATTGCATTTGATAATATCAGCGCCCGAACAACGGGATATTAAAAATAAAGAGGCATTAAATGTATATATATAGTCATTTTTCAGAACGGCCGGCAGAATATGATCATATGAAGGCGGTCATTTATTGGTCGTCTAAGTTCCAAGAAGAGGCCAAAAATTCCCCGGATCAATACTATTCGTCTCTTGTGCACACGTTCGGAAAGAACGCGCTTGCTCCGACTGACTGGTCCAGCCTGAATGCAGATGAGCACCTCGCTGCGGTGGAGAATGCGATGCTCACGATGCTCCAACTGCAAGACGCTTGGCTCCAGCAGTTTACCCCACCGAAGCGATTATCGCCTCGAAACTACCCAACAATTCTGGGCTATGTTGACGGCAAACAGGAGCACGTCCCACCAGTCATGCGCAGCGTCATCCGCAATGGTCGAGCGGGGAAGTCGAGCTTCACTACCTGGCTCAGGTCAGATGGGATCAACGCATGGCAGACTTTGTCAAAAGGCGGCAAGTTCACGCAGGAACCGTTGAACCGCGATGACATTGCGAAAGTGCAGATTGAAGCTGCTACCTACAGTGTCAACAGCTGGCGACGTGGAAAATTGGGGCTCGATTACAGCATTATTCACGATGCAGGCAAGTCATAGGCCGAACCATTGCCCAACGCGTAGCCGATCATTATGACTCGGCTACGAGCTGCTTCTGGGACAACGAGCTCCAAAGAGACTCGTTATCCGCAGCCACTTGAGGGAACTCGCGGCTCGACTCTCAAGCATGAGATTATATAAATAGAAGAGATGACTGCGTTGATCAGTCACTCCACGTCGAATGTAGACTGTGCGTCCCGGGAGTAGGCGAAAGCTTGACACCCGGCGCCGAAAGGCGGCGCAAATTCCGGCACATACGCCGACGTAGGATTACCAATACCACCAGGACTGCTCTTGGAGGTAAGCTTAGACATGTCTAAATTAACTAAACAAATCATCATATCCATACAAAATCAAAATAACTTGGGAAATATTATCTATAATGAAACTACGAACGCTTACAAAATTGAGGGCAAAAGATCCCGTATACGCAGTCAAACTGACACGCAGCTGGCTATCATGGTTACAAGAAAAAACTAATGGCCGTATATACACATACTACTTTATTACGATTAGTCAATGTCATAGCCTATCTTCACATCTGACCGAGAATGACAGACGTACGGTCTCGCCGATGGCCTTAGTGGTATACAGCGCTCTGTTGCGGAAATTCTATAAGTTCTACATGGAACTTAACCGGCGGCTTTATCGCAATCCCTCCCATAAACCTCACAATCATGTCGTTGCGTTTATTGCTGGCGACGATCCCATATTCTCGACTTCTTCCCCGGTAAATGGCGTGCACTTGCATGGCATTCTTGCTGTCGAAAATAGTAGAGTAGCAGCCTTCGAGAATATGATTGTAAAAAAATACTTGCATCGTGACGTCGCTAGAATCTTTCTGAAAGGAAACCTTAAGATCGATATCTGTGATGTCGACAGCGTTAGGAATCGCATTCTACAATATTGCCTGAAAACATATTTAAATACCGGTGAATCATCCATCATAAGTTTCTATTGGCAAAGAAAACTCCCTTCTCGATAAGGACATGAAAACTTTTGTATCCACATAAAACAACTCGCACTGGCGTTAAATAGCGCGTCGGAAACAGATATGCAAAGAACTCTCTCGGCTCAAAAGAGGGGCGATCGATGCATATCCGCCTCTACGTTTTCTCACAAGAGGCTGTTCGAGACGGAGAGCTCTTTGACTAACATACGTTCTAACGGGAGCACATAGATTCATGCTGCATTCTCGTCCGGATCTACCCGCTCGGGACAGAGCTATTACAGAGGCTTGACGGGATGCGTGTTCGCGATGTTCATGGAGCGATCTTGTTTAAACAACGTTCCACCGTCGACCAATTGAGAGTATGAACGGACGAAAGCCATTGATTCACTCGGTTTGCCTAGAAGAGCGGCGTCGAGAATTCAGGTGACCTCAAGACGACGTCCATGGCGGTATGCACATTTATCCGCAAAATACTGTATGTTCTTCTGGACCTCGATGGCCTCGAACCAAAGCACGTCTTTGAGCGCTGGTGGGATGCATTCAACTCATTATAGGTACCTCCACGACTGCGAAGCGAAAACGATGCATGATCTCCGAACAGCTGCCTGGTCTGCTGGATGACATTCGTCCAGGGGATCTCGAACGCTTGTGACCGACGGAGGGATAATTCTGACGAGAAGGACGAAGGCGACGAAGAAGCCGACTCTCTCGCGGAAAAGGTCTAAGCGTGGTCACCAGGGAAGACGTTTGTTCACTAGCTCGACACAGGTACCAAAGAACCGACCCACGAAATGCGTGAAGCTGGGCATTTGGCCCGTGTCGCTCTCAGTAGCCTCATGCACTGTCCATCCATGCCCATTCTCGAACAGATCCTACTCTGTTGATTTCCACTGAGATCTGACCCGGCAGCATCGGATTTTTCCATCGAGAAGTGACCCATGTTTTCACCACGTCTCACGCGGCATCGCGGGGGACAGCGGAGTGATCGACATGGAGTTATTGAGCGTCATCCGACGCTGGCATCATCGGGATCGTAGCTCGATCCGGGAGATATCCCGCCGCACCGGCCTCTCACGGAACACCGTGCGCAAGTACCTGCGGGCGGACCGTGTCGAGCCCCAGTTTCAGGTTCCCGACCGACCGAGCAAGCTCGATCCCTATGCCGACAAGCTCGCGGCGATGCTGCGGGTCGAGAGTGGCAAGTCGCGTAAGCACAAGCGCACGGTCAAGCAACTGCACGCCGATCTCGTGACGCTGGGCTATGAGGGGTCGTACAACCGGGTGGCGGCCTTCGCCCGGGACTGGAAGGAAGCCCGGCTGCGCGAGCAGCAGACCAGCGGCCGCGGCACCTTCGTGCCGCTGGCCTTTGTGCCGGGCGAGGCGTTCCAGTTCGACTGGTCGGAGGACTGGGCGATCATCGCCGGCGAGCGTACCAAGCTGCAGGTAGCTCATGTGAAGCTGTCCTACAGCCGCGCCTTCACGCTCCGAGCCTACCTGCTGCAGACCCACGAGATGCTTTTCGATGCTCACAACCACGCCTTCCGGGTGCTGGGCGGTGTGCCGCGGCGGGGCATCTACGACAACATGCGAACCGCCGTCGACAAGGTCGGCCGGGGCAAGGAGCGCCAGGTCAACATCCGCTTCTCGGCCATGGTCAGCCACTTCCTGTTCGAGGCGGAGTTCTGCAATCCGGCCTCCGGTTGGGAGAAGGGGCAGATCGAGAAGAACGTACAGGATGCCCGCCATCGGCTGTGGCAACCCATGCCGAACGTCCCCTCGCTGCAGGCCTTGAACGAGTGGCTGGAGACCCGGTGCCGGGAGCTATGGACACAGATCGAGCACGGCGCGCAACCCGGCTCGATCGCCGATGTGTGGGCTGAGGAGATCCGCCACCTGATGCCGATGCCGCGGCCGTTCGACGGCTTCGTCGAACACGCCAAGCGCGTTTCCCCGACCTGCCTCGTCCACCTCGAGCGCAATCGCTACAGCGTGCCGGCCTCCTTCGCCAACCGCCCGGTGAGCCTGCGGGTCTATCCCGACCGGATCGTCGTCGTCGCCGAGGGACAGGTGATCTGCGAGCATCAAAGGGTGTTCGCGCGCTCCCATGATCGCCAGAGCCGGACCGTCTATGACTGGCGCCATTATCTAGCCGTGGTCCAGCGCAAGCCCGGCGCCCTGCGCAACGGCGCCCCCTTCGCCGAGATGCCGCCGGCCTTCCGGTCCCTGCAGCAGCATCTGCTCAAGCGGCCAGGCGGTGACCGCGAGATGGTGGAGATCTTGTCCCTGGTCCTCCAGCATGACGAGCAGGTCGTGCTCGAGGCTGTCGAACTCGCTCTCAAGGCCGGCGTGCCGACCAAGACCCACATCCTCAACCTGCTGCACCGGCTGATCGACGGCACGCCGCTGAGCACGCCACCCATCCTGGCTCCTGCCTCTCTCACGCTGACCACCGAGCCTCAGGCCAATGTGGAACGCTATGACGCCCTGCGTCGAGCCAGGGAGGCACGCCATGCGTCATGATCCGGCCAGCGGAGCCATCGTCATCATGCTGAGAAGCCTCAAGATGCACGGCATGGCGCAAGCCGTCGCCGAACTCACCGAACAGGGGTCTCCCGCCTTCGAGGCTGCCATGCCGATCCTCTCGCAACTCCTGAAGGCCGAGACCGCCGAGCGGGAGGTGCGATCGACCGCCTACCAGCTCAAGGCCGCGCGCTTCCCGGCCTATCGCGACCTCGCCGGCTTCGACTTCACCAGCAGCGAGGTCAACGAGGCGCTCGTGCGCCAGCTCCATCGCTGCGAGTTCCTCGACGACGCGCACAACGTCGTCCTGATCGGAGGGCCGGGCACCGGCAAGACCCACATCGCCACGGCTCTTGGCGTCCACGCCGTCGAGCATCATCACAGGCGGGTCCGCTTCTTCTCCACCGTCGAGCTCGTCAACGCCCTCGAACAGGAAAAGGCTCAGGGCAAAGCCGGTCAGATCGCCGGCCGGCTCGTCCATGCCGATCTCGTCATCCTCGATGAGCTCGGCTACCTGCCGTTCAGCGCCTCCGGCGGCGCCTTGCTGTTCCACTTGCTGAGCAAGCTCTATGAGCGCACCAGCGTGGTCATCACCACCAATCTCAGCTTCTCCGAATGGGCTACCGTCTTCGGCGACGCCAAGATGACCACAGCCTTGCTCGACCGGCTCACCCATCACTGCCATATCCTCGAGACCGGCAATGACAGCTTCCGCTTCAAGAGCAGCTCGGCAAAGCCACCAAAGCCAACCAGGGAGAAGCCGCGAAACTTGACCACCACTTGACCCCAGACCACCATCAGCCCGGGTCACTTCTCAGTGGAAATCCAGGGTCACTTCTCGGCGGAAATCAACAGTAAGCGGTGCCGAGGTCGCACTATATGTGCCCAGGCAACATATACAGCGTAACGGCTACGACGTATCGTCAAGCCGCGCCGTAGATGATAAGGTCGCACTGATTAAGCGAGGCGCACAATGCCAGAATGGATTGCAGGTTTTGTGAATTCGCTTAGGGAGCGTTCACTTCCCCATGGCTTGCTGCTAGTGGTGCTCGGTACACTGCTCTATTCGGCGGAGCTCTATGAATGGCCCTACGCCGATGCTCTTGCTTCTCTCCGGGGATTCTCTGGCCTCTGCGTTCTCGTAGGCGCAGCAATCATCATCGTATGCGCCCTGGGAAATGGTGTCGTGCTTATACGACGTATCGCAAGCCAACGGAAAACACATGCCGAACATCAACTCAGGCTAGAGATGGAACTGCATTATGTGAAAACCATCTCAGGTTCTCTCTCCAACTATGAGAGAGGTCTTTTACTGTTTCTTCTCAAGAAGGATCCGCCGGAGTTTTGGATCGACGTTGATAAGGTGCCGTTTAGCCGACTGGCCCAGTTGAATTGCTTCATGCCAGTAGTTCGACCAAGCGATCTTGCGTGGGGAGGTCCAACTTTCGTCACGTTTACCCCTTCGTTCCGCAGGCACCGCGACGCATTGGCTGAGTTCATCGCCGCCCAACCACACGCTTCAGTTGAAGGAGACAAATGGTTACAAGCCCTCATGAGAGTTCCTAGTGCTAGGTAAATTCCTGTTGTTCTCTTTCTCTGTTTTTTGTTCGCCTATGAAGAGGCGATGTCAGGGCCAATTTCCTTCCCTCCGGTTTTTAAGTGAGCTGGCAAGGCGAGCAATCGCCAACACGTCAAATGCTCGTTTTTTTGCCCATTCACATACCGCGCTCGAACAGGACCAAGGGTTCGAACGCACAAGGACCGAGGAGCTAGCGTCTCGGGTCCGATGCACGAAGGCTGTCGGATGCCGGCATACACGTCAGTTGGGAGACAATCCCCTGGGTCCATTATCTCAGACGGACCGGCCAGTACCACCGTCTGACTAACATGATGCGTATGGTACGAGAGGAAGGTTCTGATGAGTAAGGTGTATTCCGTCACGCGAGTAGTCGTCGCCAGAGGGGCTGTCGAGAGCGTGACGAGCCGGGTAGCGCTCGATGCTGAAGGCGCGAAACATGCTCTCCGTGAGCTGTCGCATACCCCTGATGATGAACCATGGCTCTCCGAGGATCTCGTGGCGATTGCCAGAGAGATGACCAACGCGATCGCTGCAGGTCAAATCTACTTCTTCGTCCAGCAGCACGACATTGAGCTCCACGTGACCATCCCCGTCTACACGATGGAACAGCTCTCAAAAATGAGCGCTAAGAAAGTCGCATAACGGCTCGCGCTTCTAACGAGCAGGGACGAGTGAGAAGAGCGATCAATTTGACAAACGTGTGTAGACATTGCGTACGTTACGAAGCTCAGTGACGCTTAGATGAGCGGCAGCCAATTTGACCCTTGGTCGATGCGGCACCGCGCAACGTAAGGTGCGCGTTCTGCTCGTTTCGGGCAGAACGCCAAATGGCGACAATGATTGTCGTGGCGATGTCACGGTAACGGCTTGTGAGTAGCATTGTGATATACGCACCTGGATGAACACCTCATCCATCAGCTACAAGCGCCATCGTTTCCCTCCCCAGGTCATCGCACACGCAGTGTGGCTCTACTTCCGATTTCCGCTGAGCCTGCGTCTTGTCGAAGAAATGCTGCTGGAGCGTGGCATTGTCGTCTCCTATGAAACGATCCGCCGCTGGGTAAAGAAGTTCGGCCCAGACTATGCACGTCGCCTTCATCGCAAGAAGCCCAGCCGGAATGACGTGTGGCATCTCGACGAGGTGGTCATCACCATTGCCGGCAGGAAACACTGGTTGTGGCGCGCTGTTGATCAGGATGGCTATGTGCTTGACGAGATCGTCCAGGCCCGCCGCAATACCAAGGCGGCCAAGCGATTGCTGGCTCGACTTTTGAAGAAGCAGGGCATCGCGCCGAAGCGGATGATTACCGACAAGCTGCGCTCCTATGGTGCGGCGCATCGCCAGATCATGCCAAATGTCGATCATCGATCACACAAGGGCCTTAACAACCGCGCCGAGAATTCGCACGTACCATTACGAAAGCGGGAGCGAATGATGCAGGGGTTTCGATCACCCGGAAGCCTGCAACGCTTCGTCTCGATCTTCTCCGCTGTCCGAAATCTCTTCGTCCCACCCCGTTCCCAACGATCCGCAGTCGAGGTTTACCTGCACCGCCTTCAGGCGATCGCGGCGTGGAAAGCTGTGACGGGAACCATGGCCTGAAATCAATCCGCGATGCTCAACCCATTCGGCGCGCCAGAACGTAAGTTAAGGTGACATCGCCGCTCGAGGCTGTCTTGTCGCGGAGGCCGCCGCTCCTGAGTAGCGGCGCATCGCCGCTGGAGTTTCTATGAGCTCTGATCATCAATCAGGCACCCTATCCGCGAGGGCTGTTTCCACCGCGATCTGTCCTGTGCAGAGTGCCTCTGTGATCGCATAGCCGTCAGCGGGGTAAACCAAGCCGCTGATCTGTCCGAGTTCGCCGGCTCCATAGAGTCCCGCAATTGCTTCGCCGGACACACTCAGAATTCTGCAACCCGCGTCGCGCCGTGGCCCTCCGGTGGTGAACGGACCTGCGGGCCACAGCTTCACACAGTAGAAGGGCGGCTCGGCGATCGGGGTAAGCGTCTCCGGTGGGCGGCCATATCCGTCTGCCCGATCGTAGCTGCAGGATTCGTTGTAACGATCCACTGCCCTAGCAGCCGCGCCGGGATCTTCAACGCCCGCGGCTGCGGCCGCCTCCTTGACGGTCTTTCCGGCCGAGATCCAGCCCCTCGCGATTTCGGCAGTGTTGTCGAAGCTCCAGTCGTAGACGCCCACCGAAACCGGCCCCACATGCCGAAAGGTAAGCGGCCCCGCACGGCGCCGCTTCTCGTCGAATATCCAGAAGCATGGAATGCGCGGGTACAGGCCGCGACCGGAGTCGAACTTTAGCAGTTCGTAGAAGAAGGAATGTAGCAGCTTCGCCTGCTTGTATTCGTCTGCAAACCGCTCGCCGAACCTGTCGACGATGACATAGCCGGGCGCAGGCTGAGACGGTGGGTGTCCCGGCGGCAGCATGTTGACGAAGAATCCCTGCCAGCGTCCGTCCGGTTCTAGCGGAAATCCCATCATGGCACGACCGACCATCTGGTTCATGTGCCACATGTCCGCACCCACTTCCGCTGCCATTCGCAAGCCATCTCCAGTGTGTGCTGGGCTGGCGGTAAAATAGGCCGGATAGGCGGGCAGATAAGTTTGCTTCGCCGCCTCGTCGTGTTCGAAGCCGCCGGTGCCGAGAACAACACCATATCGAGCGCGAATTTGCACGGTGCCTTCGGAGTTCTCGGCGCGGGCGCCGATCACCCGGCCATTGACATCGCGCAGCAGGGCCGACGCCTTGTGGCTCCACAAGAGCCGGACTCCCAACCCACAAACGACCTTGTGGAAGGCTGCATAGATGAGCTTCCCCGTACCTCCATTCGGGTCGAGACGATGTTGGTGCCAGCCCACCTGATACACCTCTACGCTCTCAGCACCGTCGAAGTGCGGGTGTTCGGCGGTATTGATCTTGACCCACGGAAGATCGGGATCGACAGAAGCCAACCAGTCTCGGAGCGTCGCAATCCGCTCCGCCATCACATGAGTAAGATCGGGCGGGACGAACCCGGCATAACACCGTTCGAGATATCGAGCGCCGGCGTCCTTGTCCGTCAAATGCATCCAGATGCCCCCGGCCATGCGAAGCGTGGCCTTGTGATCGTCCTGCGGCTGCTTTTCCACGACGATCACAGATGCACCGCGCTTGGCAGCGGTTATCGCTGCGGCCATACCGGAAACGCCGTATCCCAAAACCACGATATCCGCCTCGTGGTCCGCATCGGCCGGGGGGCTTGCGCGCATAATCGCTGATCCGTTTCTCGGAAGACAGTTTGTTGCTCGCGACAGGGGAAACCGCGGCGTTTACAGTGAAACCTTCCTATCCACTGACGGCGACGTGAAGTGGCCGATAGGAGCGAAACATGAAGCCCCTTAACACCGGCTCTCCAGGGTTGACGAGTCGGATCGTCGTATAGCGGTTAAGCATCTGTGCGATACTCTCTACCAGCTCCGCCCGCGCTAGGTTGGACCCCGGGCAACTGCGCGGCCCCACGTTGAAAGCAAAGTGGGCGCGGATGGCCTTGCGATCCAAATTCACCACGTGGGGGCAGGCGAAGTGGGCTGGATCGCGATTTGCGGCCTGCAGCACGGCAATCACCATATCGCCCTTGGCGATCTTCTGGCCAGCAAGCTCAACATCTTTCATGGCGCGGCGGGGCCGGAACTGCACGCTTCCGTTGAGCCGCAGAACCTCTTCAACAAACTTGGCGATCGCGGGTCGGCCACCTGCCCTCACCTGCTGCAGCAGCGATTCGTCCGTAAGTAGCATATAGAAGGCATTTGCAATGGAAAGGGTAGTTGTGTCCGACCCGGCGAAGAGCAATCGACGGGACGCATCGAGCACGTCGGTCGAATTCCAGTCTTCATAGAGGGCTGGACCGCCGGCCCACAAACGCGAGACAAAATCCTCGCCTCTCCGCTCTTTCCTCTCCTCAACAACTGGACGCAGCATTTCATTCAGTTCTTCCGACGCCGCAATGGCACTCCGCTGAACCGCGAGCAACTCGTCCGTTGGTTCTCCCTCCAGTTTAAGCGAATTGGCGATGGTGGCGAAGTCGGCGATCCGATCGTTGAGCTTCTTGATGCGCGCGAGGGTTTCGGTGGTGCGGTCGGGCAGATCCATGAGGTCGGCGAAGATCGCGACCGGGATTCTCTCCGCATACTCGTCGGCGATATCGAATTCCTCGCGGCCCTCTAGGGAGGAAAGGATGCGACCGATGATCGGGGTCACCACCGTGTCCATGTACTCGGCGACCCATTGCGGCGACAGCAAATCCATGAGCCACCATCGATGCATCGCCCGATGTTCCTCGCCCGTAAGGAAATGGAACGACCGCGGGTTGTTGAGTCGAAGAGCGCGATAGCCTTCGCCGGCCTTCATCGACAGATACGGTTGAATATATGTCGAGTCATCCATCAACACGGCGCGGTTTGCGGCAGCACCCGTGACGAGCCAAGCCTTGATATGGTTATCCCAGACCACATCGCCGCGGGCGCGCAGCGCATCATAGAACGGATGAGGATTGCGATCTTCCGTGTCCCAGTAACTCTCCATATCGGTCCCCATTTTCATCTACAACCTCTTCCCGTCGCTCAGCGGGTATGCCTTCGTTACAGGGTTAGAAATTCTTCGTTTGCATCGCACCTATCTTAGGAGAGGTGATGGCGCCGCTGCCGCCGGACGATAGTATCTACTAGTCACAGCGAAGATACAAACGTTCAATGCCAAAGATCAGATTCATAAGTTCAGACGGCCACGTAACAGAGTGTAGCGCCGAGCCTGGCCAGAGTGCCATGGAAGTTGCGGTCGCGTGCGGTGTAGAGACGATCGTCGCAGAGTGCGGAGGCGCGATGATGTGCGCCACCTGTCATGTCTATCTAGATCCCGCGGCGGCGGAGCTGTTCGGGGAACGATCCGACGTCGAAGAGGTGATGCTCGACATGGCCACCGCCGAACGCCGCCCGACAAGTCGGCTGAGCTGCCAGCTTATCATCGAGGCGGGAATGTCAGAGATCGACATCCATCTTCCTAACAACCAGTATTAGGTGACTAATGGACATAAGGCCATCGAAGGGAGCCGACATTATGCGGCGCCTTATCGGAGAGAACAACTACCGGGAGCGCTCCGAACATGTCAGGTCGTTCGGAGCGGAACTGCAGGAGGTCGCGGAGCAGTTCGTCTTCGAAGAAGTCTGGATGCGCGAAGGGTTGGACTGGCGTTCCCGCAGCCTGCTTTGTCTCGGCGCGCTGACGGCACGGGGCATGTGGCGGCCGCTACGGCTGCATCTGCATGGCGCATTCAACAACGGACTGACGGAGACTGAGATAAGGGAAGCGATCATCCATCTCGCCGTCTATTGCGGCTTCCCCAATGCCTCGGAGGCCAACCATGTCGTCGAGCAGGTGCTTGCCGAGCGCAGGCGTCCCGAACCAGATGCAAAGGAATGACGCGTGAGGCAGGTTGGTTTGATTGGACTTGGCAGCATGGGCGGAGCGGTCGGGCGGCGGTTGCTCGACCGGGGCATCGCTCTCCATGTCTTCGACATCGATGCTTCGTCCATCGCGAAGTTCGTGTCGCGGGGGGCTATCGGGCATGTATGCGCGCGAGACCTGGCACACCACGCGGAAGTGGTGCTTACTTGCCTGCCGACGACGGAGGGCAGCCTGGTGGCACGCATGGGGCAGGACGGCATTATAGGCGGAAGGGTCGCTAAATACGTGGTTGAGCTGTCGACGGTTGGCCCGTCTGCGGCGGCGGAACAGGCCGACCTGCTTGCCAAGGTCGGAATCCGCAGCATTGATGCACCGGTTTCCGGCGGGCCCCACAGCGCGGAAAATGGACAGCTCACCGTCATGGTTGGAGGGCCGGAAGCGAATCTGCAGGCAGTCCGCCCGTTGCTGGAGGCGATTGGAGCAGTTGTCGTTCATGTTGGCCCCAATGTCGGCGACGGCCAGCGGATGAAGCTAATCAACAATCTGCTCGCGGCCTCGAATATTGCCAACTCCTTTGAAGCGCTGGCGCTGGGCGTAAGGATGGGGCTGACCCCTCCGGCGATGGTGGATGTGATCGGACGCAGCAGTGGCGCAAATACAGGTTTCTCCGCGCGCCGCATCGCTGCGGTGACCTCTCGTTCCTTCGAGTACGGCGGCAAGATTGCCTTGTTCGAGAAGGATATCGCGCTGGTGCGCTCCGAGGCGCTCGCCCTGGGATTCCCGTTCGACTCGATGCTGGCCCTCGCCGGTGTGGTCTCGCGCTGGCGAGTCGCCAGCGAACGTGGCCTGTCAGACCAGGACCTTAGTATGTTGATGACCGTGATCGAGGACGAAACCGGCGTCAGCGTCATCGATGGGGCGGAGAGGATTCCGTCAAAGACGCAGGACTCCTGACGAGCCGGGTATTGTCGCTGTGCAGTCCGGACCGCTGGTTTCTGTTTATGTGGACGGCACAGTCGCCCAACTGCTGTTCCCCGGCATCAGAGACCGTTTGAGAATGGGTTGATGTGACGGCTGGGTCATGATTCAAGCTTGGGATGTGGACCCGAGCGAGCCGTAGCCGGATGGCTGGATTTGAGAAGCGATCGAAGCGCTACCCGACCGATCTGACGGACGAAGAATGGCTGTTCGTTGAGCCGTTTCTACCACCGGTGGCCAAGCGTGGACGCAAGCCGGCGACGGACCTGCGTGATGTGCTTGATGCGCTTCGCTATCTGGCGCGCACAGGTGGTGGATGGCGGATGTTGCCGAACGACTTTCCGCCCTGGCAGACGGTGTATTGGTGGTTCCGCCGCTTCGTGCGCCGGCTACTGTTCCGTACGATCCACGACGTCACACTGATGCTCGACCGCGAGCGCGAAGGGCGTGAACAGAGCCCGACGGCCGCCGTCGTTGACAGCCAGTCCATCAAGGCACCAGCTGCGGAAAAGCGGGGCTTTGATGCCGGTAAGAAGGTGGTCGGTCGTAAACGGCACATTGCCGTCGATACCGATGGTAGGTTGCTCATGGTCAATCTGACCACTGCCGACATCTCCGACAGCGCCGGTGCTCAAACGATCGTCGCGGCCGTCCGCAAGCGATGGCCATGGCTCAAGCATCTGTTTGCCGACGGTGCCTACGACCGCACCCGCCTTATGGACGCCGCGGCATATCAGGACTTCGTCCTCGAGATCATCCGTCGCTCCGACAAGGAGCCGGGCTTCAAGGTGCTGCCCAGACGCTGGGTCGTCGAGCGCACCTTCGGATGGATGACGCGCTGGAAACGGCTCGTTCGCGATTATGAGAAGCGGATCGACGTTTCAGAGGCGATGATCCACCTCGCTCTCGGCAGCCTCATGCTCCGAAGAAGTGTCCATCCATGACCATTCTCAAACGGACTCTCACAGCAATGCCGGGGAACTTCTTGGTTCGGCGGCTACTTCACGCTGACCTTCGCGTCCTCGATGACCCGCTTCCAGTGCTCGACATCTTCGTTGATGCGAACGGCGAACTTGTCGGAAGAGGAACCCACTATGCGGAACCCCTTCTCGGAGAACTTCTTGAAAACCGCTGGGTCCTTTAGCGCTTCAGCGATGTTATTCTGTAATGTCTGGATGATTTCCGCAGGGGTTCCCTTCGGGGCGAAGAAGCCGTACCAAGCACCTGGATCAAAGCCGGGCAGCCCGCCCTCGCTGAAGCTGGGCGTGTCGGGGTAGTTCGGAGAGCGAGAGTTGCCGCCCAGCGCCACCATCCGGAGCTGTCCTGCCTGAAGCATACCGGCTGCGGCGGTCGGGTCGAAGACGATCGCCTGAATCTCGTCCTGCAGAAGACCAGTCACGACCGCCGTACCACCTTGGTATGGGACGTGGACCATCTTGATGCCCGCAGCGAGGAGAAAGCTCTCAGCTGCGAGGTGGATCGCACTGCCGACTCCCGCTGAACCAAAGCGTAATGAGCCGTCCCGCTCCTTCGCGAGTGCAATGAACTCCTGAACGGTCTTTGCAGGCATCTTAGAATTGACCATGAGGCCAAGAGAGATAGACACCGCATCGGTGATCGGCGCAAGCTTCTCGCGAATGTCGAAGTCACTGGACCGCAAGCTCTGCTCGGCCGTCAAGCCGCTCGACGTCAACAGAAGCCTGTAGCCGTCGGGCGCGGCTTTCACCACATCCTGGGCGCCCAGCATTCCGCCGGCGCCAGCCTTGTTCTCAATTAGGACAGGCTGGGCGAGTCGGGTTGACAAAACCGCGCCAACTTCGCGTGCGATCATGTCGCCGGTGGAGCCCGGCGCGAGGTTGGCCACGATGGTGATAGGCTTGCCCGGATACTGCTGCGCAAGCGCCATGCTGGCGCCAGCCAGCGTCGACGCGGCCAGTCCGATGGTTGTGAAGAGCATTGAGGCGACACGTAGTGTAGGCATTTCCTTGGTCCTCCCATATCAATACATTCGGCTTTCCGCGGTCGTCGGCGTGACGGTTCGAGAAGTCCGGGACACAATAGGAACGGTGGCGAGTGCAAAGGAACCTATCGGTGGATAGGTGCCGATATCACGCACGGGGTACGAAGGATAGTGAGGGCGCCAGCGGGCATCGCCTCGAAGTGGAGGAGCGAATGAGTGTCAACGTCAAAGACCTGGGAACAGGGCTGATCTTCCTGGGTTTCGGACTCGGCTACGGCATCAATGCCTATCTTACCATGCGAGTGGGTACGCCCCTCAATATGGGGCCAGGCTTCTTTCCGGTCGCCCTCTGTTTTCTCCTCGTCGCCATCGGCGCAGTGGTGTTGGCACGAGGGTTCATCCTTGCAGATGGAAATGGCAGCGGCAGCGGCGCCATCGCTTGGCGAGCCGTATCAGCGATCACCATATCGCTCGTCCTATTTGGAGCGCTGGTCTCCATGCTTGGACTTCTCCCCGGCGCTTTCATGATCGCCTTCGTGACCTGCCTTGCAAAGTCTGGCATCAGCTTGCGCACTGCGACGCTGACAAGCCTCGGCGTGGCGATATTCTGCGCGCTGGTCTTTGGCTTACTACTCAAGCTGCCTCTTCCGCTGCTGGGCCCCGTCTTCTTCTACGGGAGGGGATAATGCAGCATCTGCTTGACAATCTGATGCTGGGGTTCTCGGTCGCGGCGAGTCCCACCAACCTGCTCTACTGCCTTTTGGGAACACTGCTCGGTACTGCTATCGGCGTCCTTCCCGGCATCGGTCCGGTCGCGACGATCGCGCTCCTGCTGCCATTCACACTCGGGCTAGATTCGACAACCGCCCTGATCATGCTGGCCGGCATCTACTATGGCAGCCAGTACGGTGGATCGACGACGGCCATTCTGGTGAACATGCCTGGCGAGGCGGCATCGGCGATCACGACCATCGACGGCCATCAGATGGCAAAGAAAGGCAGGGCTGGGCCGGCGCTTGCCGCGGCAGCTATCGGTTCGTTCGTCGCTGGAACGTTTGCGACGCTGCTGATTTCCGTCATCGCGATCCCGCTTACGACCCTTGCGCTGAGCGTGGGCTCTCCCGAGTATTTCTCGCTTCTGGTCCTCGGCCTGATCTTATCTATAACGTTGGCCTCCGGGTCTGTAATAAAGGCGATCGGAATGATTTGCCTGGGACTCCTGCTGGGACTGACGGGGCTCGACATATATTCTGGCGCTCCAAGGTTCACCTTCGGAACCATCGAACTGATGGACGGTTTTGACTTCGTTGCCATCGCGGTCGGCATGTTCGGGCTCAGCGAGATCTTCCGCAATCTGGAGAAGACGGACGAGCAGCCGACGACAGTCCTGAAGATGCAGTCGCTTTGGCCGACCCGCACCGATTTCAGGCGCATGACAGCGCCGATCACGCGTGGGACGATCATCGGATCGCTGCTGGGGGTTCTGCCAGGAGGCGGCGCGCTCTTGTCCTCGTTCGTCGCCTACACCGTGGAGAAGCGGGTCTCGCCAAACTCCGCTGAATTTGGGCGGGGCGCAATAGAGGGCGTCGCGGCCCCGGAGGCGGCGAACAACGCCGGAGCGCAGACGTCGTTCATTCCGATGCTGTCGCTCGGCATCCCGTCTAACATCATCATGGCCTTTATGGTAGGCAGCATGTTGATGCAGGGGATCACTCCCGGGCCTGGGGTGATAAACGCAAATCCCGAGCTCTTCTGGGGGCTGATTGCGTCGATGTGGATCGGCAACGCGATGCTAGTCGTGCTCAATCTTCCGCTTGTCGGGCTATGGACCTCGATGCTGTCCCTTCCATACGTTGTCCTCTTTCCTGCGATCGTCACCTTTTCAGCAATTGGAGCATTCAGCGTTACTAACACGCAGTTCTCTATCTTCATTCTGGCTGGTGCAGGTTTGGCGGGGTATATCCTCATAAAGCTGGATTGCGAGCTGCCACCGTTCATCCTTGGCTTCATTCTTGGGCCGATGCTTGAAGATCACCTTCGACGTTCGCTGATCATTTCCGGCGGCGATCCATTGATATTCATGCAGAAGCCGATCAGCGCCGTTCTGCTTCTCGCCTCCGCTGCCATCCTGGTGTTTCTCGTCGCGCCAGCAGTGCAACAGCGACGTAAAGAGATTTTCGTTGAAGATGGCTGAATTGCGTGCCGCACGCTACGTCATGAAGCAATTCGACCCATTATGTCGGAAGATGCAACCGTTCCAGCTAGTGGTCATCGCGGCCTCGCGCCGGGCCTCGAAGCTGGGCGGCTAGGAGGACGCATGAACTCTGTGATAATTGTGGGGGCAGGTCATGCGGGCGTGGAGCTTGCCGCTGCACTACGCCAGCGGAGATTTGCCGGGGCAATCGATCTCGTGTCGGACGAAGGGGAGGTGCCCTATCAGCGCCCACCGCTCTCGAAGGACTACATCAAGCGGTTAGGAAGTCCGCTGGTGCTGCGTCCGGCCAAATTTTACGAAGAGCAGAAGATCGGGCTTCGGCTTGGGGTGTCAGTGGCCGCTATCGACCGGGCCGTCCGCTCTGTGATACTATCCAACGGCGAAGTGCTCGCGTACGACCATCTTGTGCTCGCCACAGGAGCTCGCAACAGACGGCCACCAGTTCCGGGCATCGATCATCACGATATTCTTCAGCTCCGCTCTCTGACAGACGCAAGGGATCTCGCCAAGCGCATTCGCAACTTTCGTCGCATCGTTGTCATTGGTGGCGGCTTTGTCGGTTTGGAAGCAGCCGGTTTGCTCCGCTTAATGGGCATCGAGGTAGATGTAGTCGAGATGGCGCCACGTCTCATGCAGCGAGCCGTGTCGCCGACAGTCTCTGAGTGGTTCCTGAAATTCCATCATGACAGCGGCGTCGGGGTTCATCTGTCGCGTCAGGTGGAAGCCGTGGAGCACTGTGATGGCCGGGTCAATGTGCTGTTGGCAGGCGGCGTTCATTTAGAGGCCGATGCAGTGCTTCTTGCTGCCGGTGTCATGCCGAACGTTGAACTTGCGGCCGCCGCCGGACTCGAAATCAACAACGGCGTGGTCGTTGATGATTTTCTTGCGACCTCGGACCCAGCGATCTCCGCAATTGGCGATTGCGCGGTGTATCCGAGCATCCACTTGCCGGGCCCGACACGACTTGAATCTGTCCAGAACGCGTGCGATCACGCCCGGACGTTAGCCGCCCGCCTGACCGGCACACTTCAGCCCTATGACGCTCTACCGTGGTTCTGGTCGGTTCAGGGAGCCGCGCGCCTGCAGATTGCCGGGCTAACGAAGCCCGGCCTGACTGAGGTCGTACGTGGAGACATTGGCAGCGGCAGGTTCTCAGTCTTTCTCTTGGATGACGACAGGCTTCAGGCCGCCGAAACCGTCAATTCGCCAGCCGATCACATGTTGGCCCGCCGTCTGATAGTTCAGGGCGCGAGGTTAGATCCGATGGCGCTTGCAGACAACTCTGTCGAGCTAAGCGACCTGTAGGATTTTCTGGATAGCCTCTTCGCGCTGGTGCTCGGCATTCTCGCGACTTAGCTGTCGTTGCTATGGAGGTCGTCCGCCCGAGATTTGGATGGGAAATTGCTGTTGACACAGGCGCAACCTACCACTTCTCAGGAAAGAGGAAAGCGCTTGAGATGCGGCGAGCGGACGAGCAATCAGTCAGCGGGTCGTCGAGCGCGCATCTGCTTTAGAGGCTGGTGAGCAATTTTATTGCTCGATCCAAGTGTTTGATTCAGAATAGGTTTGGTGCTGGGCCGCGGAGGCGCATGCGGGCTGTTTGACGATCCGGGAGCCCCGCCATCGCTCAACACCACGATCGACCAGGTCGTGGCCATGACTGACGTGGAGCCCGCACGCGTTTACGTCGACCTGGGCTATCGTGGGCATGACTATGCGCACAAGGAGCGCGTGTTCATCGCCCGCCAGCGGCGAGGGCTCACGCCGACGATCAAACGGGAGCTGAGACGCCGGTCCGCGATCGAGCCGATGATCGGGCACATGAAGGCGGACGGGCGGCTGGGACGCAATCACCTGCTCGGAGCGGCCGGGGATGCGATCAACGCGCTCCTCGTGGTGGCCGGACATAATCTACGGCTGATCCTGAACTGGCTCAGGCTTTTTATCGCCTGGCTCATGGCAGCCCTGATCAGTTCATTCGCGCAATCGGATACTTCTCTGGTCGCCTGAAATCCAGCGCCCGCCTCGTGCCGCCGCATTATTCAGGGCCGACCAATTAGCCATCAACCGCTACATCGCTGAACACAACGACAAGCCGCGTCCTTTCGTATGGACCAAAACAGCCGAAGCCATTCTCGCCAAGGTCACCGTCAGCCTGATCCTTCCGAATGAGTCAGTGCACTAGGAGCAAAGGAGTTTAAAGGTCAAAACGGAACGCCCCTTAGATAGCCGCCTATTCTCATGATGCCAAGGCTCATGCAACGGCAACGGCCACCTTCCGTTCGATAGGCGCGATCCGGATGTAACGCCGATATTCGGACAAGGACGCGTCGCTCCACTCGAGGGATGGCGCCTGTGCGGAAAGTCATTCGGCGGGACGAATTCAATGGAAGCCTATATCTACGATCATGTACGCACGCCTCGCGGCAAGGGACGCCCCGATGGGGCTCTCCACGAAATCACCTCGGTTCAGTTAGCCACGCAATTGCTTGAAGCTTTGCGTGACCGTAACGACCTCGAGACGTCGTTACTCGACGATGTCATCATCGGCATGGCGCAGCCGGTCGGTGAGCAGGGCGGCGTACTGGCGCGAGCAGCCGTGCTTCAGGCAGGCTATGCCCAGACAGTTGGTGGTCAGCAAGTCCATCGGTTCTGCGCTACGGGCCTTGACGCAGTGAACCTGCTGTCGGCGCAGATTCACTCCGGAATGATCGAGGCGGGCATTGGCGGCGGCGTCGAATCAATGAGCCGCACCGTGATGGGCTATGACAGCGGTGCTTGGACATCAGACCCAACCATCGCCTTCCGGAATCACTACGCACCGCAGGGTATCGGTGCCGACCTAATCGCTTCCCTGGATGGCTTCACTCGAGAGGACGTGGATGCGTTCGCGGTCGAAAGTCAGAACCGAGCAGCGCAAGCTTGGCAGGAAGCCCGGTTCAAGGGTGCGATCGTTCCGGTCAAGGATGTGCTTGGCGACGTGGTGCTCGACCATGACGAGCATATGCGTCCTGGCACGACGCTTGAGACCCTTGCAAAGCTCAAGCCCTCATTCGAGGCATTCGGGAAGGCCGGGTTTGAGGCTGTAGCCAAGGACCGCTATCCGCAGCTGGAGGCAATCAACTACGTCCATCACGGCGGCAACAGCTCCGGCATCGTAGATGGCGCAGGTCTGGTGCTCCTCGGCTCCAAAGTGTTCGGCGAGAAGGCGGGCATGAGACCGCGTGCCCGCATTGTTGCTTACGCTAATATCGGATCGGAGCCGACAATCATGCTCACTGCGCCGGCCGCGGTCTGTCTGAAGGCGCTTAGATCCGCCGGAATGAGTAAAAACGACGTCGACCTCTGGGAGCTCAACGAGGCGTTTGCCAGTGTCGTTTTGCGCTTCATGAACGAGATGGAGCTGCCTCATGACCGAGTCAACGTGAACGGCGGCGCGATTGCGATGGGTCATCCCCTCGGCGCGACCGGTGCGATGCTTGTGGGCACTGTGCTGGACGAGCTCGAACGCCGCGACCTCGAGACCGCCGCCATCTCCCTCTGTGCAGCCAACGGGCTCGGCGCTGCCTGCATCATCGAGCGCGTCTGAGCGCCATACCGAAAGCAAGTACCATGCGACATCTAAGGATCGAGAAGGCTGCCGAGGGCTTTGCAACGCTTTTTCTCGATAATGCCGACGAAACAATGAACGTCGTGAGTGACGCATTCATCGCGGATATGGAACACGCCATCCAAGCTCTTGCGCAGGATGAGGACGTTAAGGGTGTGATTCTGACCTCGGCCAAGAGGACTTTCATGGCTGGAGCCGATCTGAAGCAGCTCGTGCGTGGCTACAGCAAGCATGAAGCCTACGCCTTTTCGAAGCGCGCGACCGATATGCACCGGGCTATTGAACAGTCCGGAAAGCCTTGGGTGGCCGTGATCAATGGCCTCGCGTTAGGCGGCGGATTCGAATTGGCGCTGGCTTGTCATCGCAGGATATTGGTCGATGACGCCAAGGCACTGGTCGGCCTACCAGAGGTACATTTCGGCCTGCTGCCGGGCTCCGGCGGCACCGTGCGACTTGGCATCCTCGTAGGAATGGACACCACGCTCGACCTGCTCCTGTCAGGCCGGTCGGTTGCGCCCGCCGAGGCTCTCAAGCTGAGGATGGTCGATGAAGTGGTGCCAGCGGCTGAAGCAATCAACCGGGCGCGTGACTGGCTTGCCACGGGTCCCGATCCGGTACGGCCATGGGATAAGAAGGGCTGGGTGCCCCCCCAGAAGAAGGGTATGATCGTGCCTGAGGATAGCGCCGCCTATTCCATGGCAGCGGCGCGCATCGCACAGAAGGGCTACAATGCGCCCGCACCGCTGGCGATCCTTGCCTGTGTGTTCGAAGGGCTTCAGCTTCCCTTCAACAAGGCGCTTGCCGTTGAAGGCAAATATTTCGCCAAGCTGCTGAGCCACCAAGTCGCGCGCAACATAATTCGCACTACGTTCATATCCAAACAGGAGGCAGAGAAGGGTGTGCGTCGGCCAGCCGGCGTAGCCAAGTCGCAGGTCAGAAAGGTCGGCGTGTTGGGGGCCGGCATGATGGGGGCGGGTATCGCCTATGTCTCTGCCAATGCCGGAATCGAGGTCGTGCTGCTCGATCGCGACATGGCGACCGCCGAGAAGGGCAAGTCCTATACCATCGAAGTGCAGTCGAAGCTGGTCGAAAAGGGCAAGCTCACACTAGATGCGGCGGATCAGGTGCTGTCGCGTATCACACCCACCGACGATTTCGCGTTCCTGGAAAACTGCGACCTGATAGTCGAGGCCGTGTTCGAAGATACGGCGATTAAGGTCGATACCACGCGCAAGGCCGAGGCCGTGATTCCAGAAAACGCGGTTTTCGCCACCAACACGTCCACCCTTCCCATCACCGGGCTGGCGCAGGTATCCAAGCGGCCAGACCAGTTCATCGGCATCCATTTCTTCTCGCCGGTCGACCGGATGGGACTCGTCGAAGTTATCACAGGTAAGCAAACGTCGCAGGAGACGCTGGCCAGGGCTCTCGACTACATTGCGCAACTGCGTAAAACGCCGATCGTCGTCAATGACAGCCGCGGCTTCTACACGAGTCGGGTCTTCCAGACACTGATCCATGAAGGTGCGGCGATGCTGGGCGAAGGAATTCCGCCAGCCGTCATCGAAAATGCGGCCAGGATGGTCGGAATGCCGACCGGCCCACTTGCACTGCTCGACGAACTTAGCTTTGACCTGCCCCTGAAGATCGTTGACCAGGCCATTGCAGAAGATGGTATCAAGTATGTGCCGCCTGTAGGTGTGCCCATCTTGCGCAAGATGCGCGATCAAATCGGACGGTCTGGACGCAGGTCGGGCGGTGGGTTCTACGACTACCTGGAAGGTGGCAAGAAACATCTCTGGAAGGGGTTGTCCAAGCATTTCCCGCTAAGGCAGGACTACGACATCGACGAACTGAAGGAGCGCTTCCTCTATGCGCAGGCGATAGAGTCCGCACGCTGTCTCGAGGAAGGCGTTCTCAAGACGCCGCAGGATGCCGATCTAGGTTCGGTCTTTGGTTGGGGTTTCCCGGTCTGGACAGGCGGCACGATCAGCTACATTGAGATGGTCGGTATCGCAACCTTTGTTGCCGAGGCTAACCGGCTCGCCGAGAAATTCGGGCCGAGATTCCTGCCATCTCAATGGCTTCGCGCAAAGGCCCGCAAGGGAGAGAGTTTCTATCCCGCATCCACTCCCGCAAAGCTATGTGAATCCGCATGAGAAGACTGATCTTTTCCGAGGAGCATGAACAGTTCCGCGACAGCGTAACCAAGTTCATGCAGGCTGAGGTTGCGCCCAATACTGAGCACTATCGCGCGCAAGGAATGGTGGATCGGGAACTGTTCCTCAAGGCGGGAGCGCAGGGCCTGCTCTGCACATGGGCCGAGGAGAAATATGGCGGTGCTGGCATCGATGACTTTCGCTTCGAGCAGATCATCATTGAAGAAAATATGCGCCATGGCGACATAGGTTTCTACATTAACCTCCACAATGATCTGGTGGCGCCCTACATTGCCAAGCTGGGCACCGAGGAGCAGAAGGATCGCTGGATGCCTGGCATCGTCAATGGGGAGAAGATCCTTGCCGTGGCGATGACCGAGCCGTCCACCGGCTCCGACCTTGCGGGCATGCGCACACGCGCCGAGGATATGGGCGACCATTGGCTGCTTAATGGTGCCAAGACCTACATTTCCAACGGAATCCTCTCTGACCTAGTGGTCGTGGCAGCCCGTACCGATCCTACCAGCCACCACGGACTTGGGCTGTTTGTCGTCGAGCGCGGTATGGAAGGATTCGAGCGAGGTCGCAAGCTCGACAAGATGGGTATGAAAGCGCAGGATACGGCCGAGCTTTTTTTCAATGACGTGAAGGTGCCAAAGGCAAACGCCCTGGGGGATCCTAGTAAGGGCTTCGCCTATCTCGCACGTTTTCTTGCGCAGGAAAGATTGGTTGCCGCCATCGGCTTTATGGCAACAGCCCAGACGGCGTTTGACCTAACGCTCGACTTTGTCAAGGAGCGGCGCGCGTTCGGCAAGCCCATAGGCGCATTCCAGAATACGCGCTTCAAGATGGCGTCAATGCGCGCCGAACTAGATATGGCGCAAACGTATGTCGACCAGTGCGTGCTGCTGCTGAACGAGGGAAAACTGGCGGCGGAGGATGCGTCGGCGGCCAAGCTTTTGACGAGCGAACTTGAAGGAAGAGTGATGGACGACTGCGTTCAGCTGCATGGCGGTGCAGGCTACATGAATGAATATCGGATTTGTCGGATGTACACCGATGCCCGCGTCAGCCGTATCTTTGCTGGCACATCGGAGATTATGCGCGAAATTGTCGGCCGTTCGCTCGGTTTGGACGAGCGGAAGCTTGTCTAGCTATGAACTCTAACCAGGTTGTTTCAGCGCGAGCCTGATCTAGTGTTTGCCGGCTTCATTACCGGACAGACCGCCATCTACGATGATTGTCTGTCCGGTAATGAAGCCGGCTTCGCTGGAACATAGAAACGCCACAGCAGCAGCCACATCGGCACCGACTCCGAAGCGACGCAGCGGCGTGCGGCGCTTGGAGTTAGCCCAAACCTCCTCGGTATAGGTGGTCTGCATCAAGGCGCCCCCGATGCCTACCTCCATGATGCCTGGCGCTACGGTGTTGGCCCTTACCCCGAAGCGACCCTCCTCCTTTGCTATTGCCCTAACAGCCCGAACTGTCGCGCGCGTTCTACCGCCACCGTGCGGCGCCTAGTGCCAATCTTGTCGTAAATCTGTTGCATATACCATTTCACGGAACCTTCCGTGAGCCCAAGTCTCGACCCAATCTCACGGTTCCTCAAGCCAGCGGCGACGAAGTTCAGTATCTCGATCTCACGGCCCGTGATCTTGCCGCTAAACCCTAGTTCATCGGAGAATTCTGGTTCGAGCGCAGCGGGCCCCGATCGTCCCCCTCCAAACTCCTGCAAGAGCTCACGCGCAAAGTGTTCGGCCGGATGCTTCGCGCCATGGCTATCGCCATAGGCTTCCTCAAGGAGCTCGCGGATTATTGCGCCCTCATCGATGAACGACCTCAGCAGGCGATTTTCGGCTCCGTAGATCACAGCCTCGCGCAGATTTCGCTGCGCGGCCCGTCGATCGCCCATCAGATAATGGCATTGGGCAGCTAGCAAATTCCAGTGCAACTGCGAACGGACAGCGCCGCGGTGAATCGTGAATTGACGCCACCGGTTAACAACATGCCATGCATTCTTTTGCTCGCCCGCCGTCATCGCGTACCGCACGAATATCGTGGCGGCTGCCTCGTCAATCGATGTACTTGCAGAACTCGGCAACAGGGAATCCGGCTCGGAAGGTATGTTGGATTGCGTGAGTTGCCACACCCGATCAATATAGCCGAGCCGAAGATAGAGGTGGACCCTTTCGGCTATCACGCGCATGCGGAGACGTTCGATACCGCACTCAAGCGCAATTGAACTTGCTTCGTCCAGGATGCGGAATGCCGCCTCAAAATCTTCGTCTACGACATACAAGCGGGCTGCGACCGTGTAGCCGCATGCTAGTTCATCGGCAAAACCATAGACTCGTGCCTTCCCGAGATAACCAGAAATTAAAGAGCGGGCGGTTTGCAGATCGTTGGATTCATAGGCCAGTTCAGCGAGCGGCAGGGCAGGCAAAGCACCGAGGCCCGTATTTTCGCCGCTGAAACTCACGGCTTGTGATAGTCCGTGCTCCAACGCCTGTTTGCCTGCTGCGGTGCGGCCGATGGCATGAAGGGACGATCCCACAATCCCTTGCAGTGCTACATAAGCGAATTTGAAGCCTGATTTTTCCAGAACGCCGCGCGCCTTTGCTTCCAACTTCTCCAAGTCGGTCATTTTGAACTGCTCCCGCAGCGCTCGAATTTTCTGGCCGAACAGCGTGCAGGCAATATAGGGATGAGGGTCAACGTCATGCTGCTGCAGACGTTTGACCAGCGTCTCCACCTCTGAGAACTTATCCAGCGCCGCTGCCAAGAGCATCTCGCGATGGCCCAGAGTATAGTGTAGCTTCGCGACTTCAGATGGGTCGGTCCCTTCAACCTCCATCTCCTCGATGCGGGCACGTGCAAGATCGAGCAATCGCTCGGCGCTCTCTATTTGCATGCGCCGAATCTGGGCCCACGCAAGTACCATTAGCAAGCGCGGCCATTTCGCCACGATCTCGGCTGGCAGCTGGTTTGCAAGCTCCTCGAGATAGGTCATGGACCCGCGATAGGTCAGGTGTTCACAAGTGTGATCCAGCATCTCGACTAGCCACGCCACGTCGCCGCCCTTGATCGCGTGGTCAATGGCAGCGCGGTACTGACCAGCCTCCATCAGCCAGCGGCTGGCGGAACGATGGAGTTCGTGAGCCACTCCAGGCTCGAGATCGTTGAGCCTGCGCTCAAGAAATGAAGCAAAAAGGCCGTGGTACCGGTAGAGGTTACGCTCATCATCCAATGGTATGAGGAATAGGCCCCCATTCTCGATCTGGGACAACAGTTCGCGGCTCCCGGGAAACCCCAATACTGCATCGCACATGTCTGCGGTGAACTGCTCGAGTAGGCCAGTCCGCATCAAAAAATTCTGCACTTCCTCGGTCTGCTGGCCTAATACAGTCTCCGAGAAGAAATCTGCAACGAGGCTTTTGTGCCCGGAAAACGAGGCAAGCAGGCGTGCCCGGTCCGTCTGGCCACGCATAGCCAACAATGCCAGCTTTACCCCGGTGGCCCATCCCTCCGTGCGCGCGTGAAGTTTCTCGACTTCGGCGGGAAGCAGATTCGTGATACCTGTCCTTTTTGCGGCTTCCAGCATTTCCTGCGGAGTGAACCGAAGCTCCTCGATGCCGATCCTCCTGACCTCGCCCAATGAGAGCAGGCGGGCGGTTGGAAAGGGCAGCCGACCCCGCGACGCGCAGATGAAGGAAACGTTCTGCGGCAGCCACTCGATCAGGCGAAGTAGTGAGTGGCCTGACTCTTTTGAAAGGAGATCGGCCTCATCGATAAAGACAGCCAGGGGGCGATCCCAATCCATGGTCGCTCGCAGCAAGGCTCGGACTTCCAGATCCGTCGTCCGGAAGCCGGCGACGTGATCACCGCGCTCCAATACATCATGCAGATTCGGCATCGCTGGCGATAGCACCTGGATCAAGCTATGCACAATATCATGCTCGTGGCGGCTCGCATTGAGCCAGATGGCGGTCCGGCCGCAATCCATTAGAGTCTCGTACCATTGTCGCATTAATGTCGTCTTGCCGAAACCGGCCGGAGCGCCGATATGGGTCAGGCGGAACGTCAATAGGTCCGACGCCATCCCGCGCAAGCGAGGGCGGTCGATGACATGTTTGCCGATATAAGATGGTGCATCAGGAGTCGAATTGATGGCTGATGCTGGCATGCAGTGGCTCTGCTGGCATGCAGTGGCTCCTCCCATAAGCTAGAGCTGATTCCATTTGCATGGAATCGGCTCTCTTCTTTGTTGTGCCGCATTTCTTGACGGCGAACCGGATCCACTTCGCCGAAAAATGCTCTAGGGCAGACCCATACTGTATTTCATATCCAAAGTAAGTAAATGCCTGTCCTTGGATAGGTGCCATGTAAGCTCAGTGCCGAGAGTATAAATGGTGATGGTGTAAGTTCAGCTAAATGGGATATGCGCGCAGTGCCTATTAGTCGAACCGATCTGCCAACCTTGAAAAGTAACATTATATACATCCGTTGCCGCTCAGGCAAGCGTGACCAAAGGTGGCCACCGCTATCCGCCTTCGTTGATCTTGGAGCTTCCGAGGCGCTGTTTTCCGTTCACGTTCAAACTCGCGTCTAGAGCAACGGGCTTGGCATCGGAGTATGATTCGCCATGGAAAGTGGTGCTAAAACAGTGAGATAGTGGCAATGCACTGGCTCTATCAGAACCGCCATTGCTCTAGGCGCATGGTCAACGCAGTTCATGTCGTTGTGGCGACGAACGCCTTTTCGTTCTCCACACTGAGCAGGCTCCGTACCACACCTATGCGACGGCCTCGCAATCTAGCGCAGCGCAATCGCCTACGCGCTCCCATGGGAGCCACTATTTTACGCGTTTTATGTTCGGGGAGGCACGCTCGCAGGATCAACGTCCAACAGCCATTGGCCAACCTCACAGATCGCGGCGAGGATTCCAGCTTCATGCCGCCTGAGATAAAGGTGTTCTTTTCATGAGTGTCGACAACAGCGCCCTGCGAGGCGGCCACATTATGGCGGCGTTCCTACCCGGTGAAGGTCGGCCGAGGCAGAACGGATCAATCGCGCCGGCCGAGTTCGCCACAGCTGACGGACTCAATCTTTCTGCTGACATCGCCGGAGAACCCTGGCGCTCCCGCATCATCTTCCTGCATGGCGGCGCCCAGAGTCGGCGCTCATGGCGCCGGGCGCTGGAGGTATTTGCTTTGGGTGGCTTTTCCGTCGTGTCTTACGATCTGCGAGGACATGGCGAAAGTGACTGGTCAGCGAAGGGTGACTATTCGCTAGAGGCCCACGTCAGCGATCTCATCAGCATCGTGCGTTCATCTCCCGGGCGGCCGATCCTCATCGGCGCGTCGTTAGGCGGGCGAGTGGCGCTTGCGGCGGCAGCCAAACTAGGCAGTGAGGTGATCAATTGCCTTGTGCTTGTAGATTTGACGCCGAGGCTTAATGCCGTTGGCCTAAACCGAATCCGAAACTTCCTCAGTGAGAGTGTGGAAGGCTTCGCCGACAGGGCGGCGGCGGCCGCCGCCCTCAGCCTCTATGCTGAACGTCCGCTGGACAAGCCTATGTCCAATATCGGCCGCTCGCTCATCAAGCACAATAACGGTCGATTCTACTGGCGTTGGGATCCCCAAGCGGCACTGGATGCAAATCTCGATCCTGTCGACCTCGAAAGGAACCTGAGGCAAGCAGCGCGCCGGCTTGAAGTGCCGACGCTGCTGGTGCGTGGGACCGAAAGCGATTTGGTCACACCTGATTGCGTGTCCGATTTCCTTAGAGATTGCCCTAGTGCCGAGGTGGTCAACATAGAAGGCCAAGGCCATCTGATGAAGTCCAGCAATTGGGAGTTCTTTTGTAACGCGGCGCTGGAATTTGTTCATCGTCATACCCGACATCCCGTCTCCGACCCGTCGGAGTACTGAAGCGAAGCAACAAACGGCTGCGCACATCGCATATCGATAGATAGGTGCAGCCTAATGGCCGCTTTCCTAATCTGGCCAGCATAGACGATGACAACTGGTAAACAACATGGACTTCAACCTTCCTCAAGAACACGCTGCTTTTCGTGACACGGTTCGCCGCTGGGTGGATGCTGAAATGCCCAAGTCGCTGGCGCGTGAGCTGGAGCGCGACGAGGGGAACTATCCGTTTGAGCTTTGGGAGAAGTTCAATCAGGCCGGATTCCATGGTCTGGGTATCGACGAGGAATACGGCGGCCTTGGCGGAGACGTACTAACGCAAGCCATCTTCGCCCGCGAGGTTTCGCGGTCGCTGGCAGGTTTGCTGCTCGTCTGGATGCCTACATCGTTCGCGGGTGCCAAATCAATCGGTGTCTACGGAACGCCGGAACAGAAGCAGAGATTTCTTCCCAAGATAGCAACTGGCGAATGCCGTGTCTCAATCGGCTTCACTGAGCCGGGCGGCGGAACCGACGTACTCGGAGCACTCAGGACATTCGCGCAGCGAACCGAGGGAGGATGGATTATAAACGGCGAAAAAACATGGTGCACAGCGGCACATGTCGCCGATTACATTCTACTACTAGCGCGCACTGAAAAGAATGTTGAAAAGCGTCATCACGGAGTGACCCTGTTCTTCCTACCGGCCAAGAGTCCTGGTGTCACCACTAGTATGATTCCCAAGCTGGGCATGCGCTCAGTTGGATCGTGCTCGGTCACACTCCAGGATGTCTTTGTTCCAGATAATCTCGTGTTGGGTGAGCCGGGCAACGCCTGGTACATGTTGCTGCCAACGCTGAACAATGAGCGCATCCTTGTGGGGGCCCAGTGCCTCGGCACTATTGATGCCGTTCTCGAGGACGCCGTCGACTACGCCAAGACTCGCAAGGCGTTCGGCCGGCCGATCGGTCAGTTCCAAGCGATCCAACACTATATCGCTGATATCGCGACCTGGCGTCAGCAGACCGAACTGATGCTCCACTACACGGCTTGGCTCCAGTCAAACGACATGCCATGCGGGCAGCAGGCGAATATGCTGAAGATGATGGCTTCTGAAGCGGTCGGTCGCGCCGCCGATCTCGGCATCCAGATCCTCGGCGGTATGGGCTATTCGGCGGAAACTGACATGCAACGCTATTGGCGCGACCACCGTATCCTGCGCATCTCGCCAATCAGCAACGAGATGGTGCGCAACTCAATTGCGGAAAGCCTCGGCTTGCCGCGTTCCTTCTAGTCAACAACCACCTTAATATAACGAGGTTTTCATGCCGTCTGGTCCGTTTGCTCATGTCTGCCTTCTTGTCCACGATCTCGATAAAGCGATCGATGATTGGACTCAAATCCTCGAAGTGCTAGACCCTGACCAGCTCAAGAAGCGAATCGTGAAATACGACTCCTTCGGTGGCGGCGAAGATGCCGGCCTGCGGTGGGCATGCTTTGTAGCGGATCACGGCACCGAGATCCAGTTGATGCAGCCGGCTCCAAACACTCCGTTATACGATCGCTTGCAGCAGCGGGGTGAGCATGTGCATCATTTGTGCTTCACGACCAAGAACGTCCCGGGGGCCTTGGACCAACTCGAGGCGAAGGGAATTAAGATCCCAACGAAGGAACTGTTCTACGGCGATGAAGAGGAATGGCAAAAGTGGGGATGGGCATCTGCAAAGAGCGCACATGGTGTTTTGATCGAGATCGCATCGCCATATAAATCCGACAACGATGGCCGCTGGCATCCCGTTGGGAGCGCCGGAAAATGATGCGCGAAGATGGAGGCGCGCTTGTCCTTGGCGGGACAGGGGGACTGGGGAGCGCCATCGTAAGGCGTCTGGCAGTCAACTGGCCGTATGTCGACTTTACGTATCGCAGCAGCGCGGCGAAGGCGAGAGCGATTGTTAGCGATCTCGAAGAGATTACGTCAATTGCAGCCCACCCCCTCGAGATTTCCGACGATAATGCGATCGCGGCCGTGATTCAAGCCGCACATCGCAGGAGCAATGGTGGCTTGCGTGCTGTCATCTACTCGTCCGGCGTCCACATCCCTCAGGAATACGTGTCTAAGCTAGCGCATCAACAGTGGCAGGAAGTCGTCACGGTCGAGTTGATGGGCTTCATCGCATTGGTTCGGCATGTGCTTCCGGTCCTGCGCGAGACGCGTGGCAGCCTCGTGAATATCGGTTCCGTCGCTTCGCACTGGTTCGTTCCAGGCGATGCCCTCTCCGCCATCTCAAAGGCGGGAACGGAAACGCTGTGCAGGGCAATAGCAAAGGAGGAGGGTCGCTTCGGGGTAAGGGCCAACACCGTAGCGCCAGGCATCATGGAGGTAGGCATCGGGGGCGCCTTGATGCAGACCACCTATACCGAGGAGGTTTGGGCTAACTCCAAGCGCCGCACGCCGCTGCGTCGCTTCGGAGTCGGTGCCGATGTGGCTGCTGCTGTGGCGTTTCTATGTTCCAGCGAAGCCGGCTTCATTACCGGACAGACAATCATTGTAGATGGCGGTCTGTCGCTTTAGCTCATGTTTGCAATGTGAAAAGGAGAGAAAATTGACTGATTTGGCATTGTTGATGGCAGAGCGCGCATGTGAACGCCTGATGATCGAGTATTGCGAGTGCGTCGATACCCGCGATTTCAAGAAACTGATCTCATTATTTTCGCGCGATGGCGTGCTGAGGCGCCCGGATGGTGAGTTCAAAGGACAGGCGGCCATAGCGGCGTTCTTCGATAAGCTGACAACTGATCCGCTAATTCATGTCTGCAGTAACATGCTCATCAACATTGATGGTCCACAAAGCGGCGAGGCTACGTCCTACGTTACGGTCTTCCGCAGCTATGGCAAAAATGCTGATGGTCTACCCAAGTTGGAAGACCCCTATGTCGTCGCCAAGTATGTCGACCAATTCAAAGTCGAGGATGGGCAATGGAAGATTGCCTACCGCGACACCATCTTTGCTGCCAAGATCTAACTTAAAACGATCCACTCATGTCTTTAGAAACGATTCTGCGCGCTAGACCGGGTACCATCGGCAATTCCATACTGGAGGCTGCGCAACGCTGGCCCGATCGCACCGCATTCATCCTTTCGGAGCGACATGCAAGCTATGCGGAGTTCGCACGTCAGACTATTGCCGCAGCCCGTGCCCTGCTCGCGCTTGGAATTAAGCGCGGCGAGCATGTCGGCATACTGATGCCAAACAACTGGGACTATGCTGTTCTGGTTGGTGCCGCCAATATGATCGGGGCAGCAGCGGTGGTCCTCAACGCTCGCTATCGGGGTGAGGACCTGCGCTTCGTCATAGAACATGCGGACATAGCCGTATTGTTCACGACCGGCTCAGGTCAGCCGCATCTCGATCTCAAATCGCTGCTTTGCGGCCAGTTTCCAGAACTTGCAACCTGGTACAAAGGCGAACCGTTGGCCGCTGCCGGGGCGCCGAAACTACGCGCCGTATTTCACTTCGACGCGCCGGACGAAGTCAACTGGCCAGCTGAGCGTGAATTCATTGCCGGCTCAGCCAGCGTATCTGACGAAACACTTGCTCAGCGGGTGAGCTCGGTACAATCTGAGGACGCCGCTCTAGTCATCTTTTCCTCCGGCACTACCGCGCAGCCCAAGGCCTGCATGATCAGCCACCGTACAGTGAGCGAAGTCGCCGATGCGATGGCAGATCGATTGGCTCTCGAACAAAACGACGTATTTTGGAATCCTCTTCCTTTCTACCATTTGTCGTCACATCTACCTTTGAATGCGTGCCGGAAGATCGGGGCAGCCTATCTCTGCCAGACACACTTCGACGCCGGACAAGCATTGAATGAGATGGAAACGTGGGGCGCGACGATCTGCTACCCAGCGTTCCCAACCCTGACTGCGGCCCTCATAGACCACCCTGATTTCAGTCGGCGAGACCTCTCTCGACTCCGGCTTATGCTCAATATCGGTGCCCCGGAGTTGTTGCGCAAGTTCGCTGCTGCCATTCCACAGGCAACGCAGATAGGATGTTTCGGCCTGACTGAATCTGGCGGCGTCAGCACCATGTCAAAGCCGACCGAGACCCTCGAACAGCGTGTGACGCGTGTGGGAAGTCCGCTGAGCGTCCACAGGATCCGCATCGTTGATCCGGAAACGCTTGCTGACGTGCCCGCCGGCACGCGCGGTGAAATCCTAATTAGCGGAGCGATTTTTTCAGGATATTACAAGGATCCGGATCAAACTTCAAAGGTGTTGTTGCCGAGCGGATGGCTGCGGAGCGGTGATGCTGGCTGGATAGATGAAGAAGGACTTCTGGCCTATGCCGGTCGCATCAAGGATATGCTCAAAATCGGTGGGGAGAATGTTGCTGCCGTCGAGATCGAGAGCTTCCTGACAAGGCATCCAAAAGTAAAGATGGCCCAGGTCATTTCGGTGCCAGACGACCACCTCGTAGAGGTGGCCGCTGCATTTGTCGAGATGAAGTCGGGTGAAGCGGTGACTGAGGGCGAGCTCGTCGAATACTGCGTGGGTCGCATCGCCAGTTACAAGATACCTCGATATATTCGGTTCGTGACCGAATGGCCGATGAGCACAACCAAGATCCAGAAGTATAAGTTGGTCGAAACCTTCGTGCCGACCGGTAAGATCGACATCGCGCGCTTTCTCGGCAGATCGTCCAGCACCTTACAGTAACGATATCGGAGACAAGGAGTGGGACCTTTAGCGGGGCTGCGGATCGTAGAGTTGGATGCAATCGGGCCGGTGCCGATGTGTGCGATGCTACTTGCAGACATGGGTGCAGACATTGTTCGCATTGCGCGGGCCGGCGGACAAGTTTCCTATGACGATGTCGGAGGATCTATCCTTCATCGCAGCCGCACCGACATCGTACTCAACCTAAAGGAACCGGCCGGTCGCGACGCGGCTTTGGCGCTGATCGAGAAGGCAGAAGTGCTGATCGAGGGACTTCGGCCTGGTGTGATGGAAAGGCTAGGATTGGGACCCGACGTGTGCCTCGGACGACAGCCCACGCTGGTTTATGGCCGCATGACCGGATGGGGACAAGACGGTACGCTCTCCTCACGTGCAGGACACGATATCAACTATATCGCCGTGGCGGGCGCGCTTGCCGCCATTGGCGAAAGGGGCCGTACGCCCATTCCGCCGCTCAATCTTGTAGGCGATTATGGCGCCGGCGCTATGATGCTTGCTGTCGGAGTTCTGGCAGCATTGACTGAGGCTCGCCGCAGCGGAATTGGACAGGTCGTTGATGCCGCGATGTCCGACGGCACCCCGCTGCTTATGGCTCTTTTCCATGCACTGCGGCAGAATGGCGGCTGGAACGAGCAGCGTCAGTCGAACATGCTAGACGGTGGCGTCCCTTTTTATCGTTGCTATGCCTGCTCTGACGGCGGTTATATGTCGGTGGGTGCGCTTGAGCCGCAGTTCTTCGCAGAACTGCTCGCTGGGCTAGGCCTTGATCCCGCAGATTACCCTCAAAACGACGTTTCCGGCCATGAGGCGATGGCAGACGCTTTCGCAGACAGATTCTTGACGCGAAGCCGCGACGAGTGGACTGCTCTTTTCGAAGACCGCGATGCCTGCGTCTATCCAGTCCTCAGCATGTCCGAGGCGGTTGAGTACCGGCACAATCGCTCGCGTAAGACCTTTGTCGAACATGCCGGTATCATACAGCCTGCTCCTGCGCCACGCTTCAGCCGAACGCAGAGCGTAATCGGGACCGCCACATCTTGTACCTTCGAGGACGTGCTGGCACGATGGTCAGCGGAGGCAAATTAGCTTAGAAAAATGTGAGGCCATAAACTGAGTTAATACTCGGCTGAGAACTGCATCCAACGTCCTTGAACCGTAAGGAAGTCTCAAATCGGTGCGAAGCTGACTCAGACTGTCAGCCGAATTGAAGGCTGGCCCACTCCAATGAGAATCTGGTTTGGTGATTCTGTAGCAACCTAACACAAAAATTCCTGTCAGCCGGATTCTGCATAGCATAGAACAAAATTGAGATTAGCAAACTTAGTTCGTCGAGAAAGCGGATGAGGGAAGCGAGACGACTGCATTCCCGATCAGCACCGACCCTCGTTCAATCGAGGTTAGTACAAAGTCGCAGGTGATATTAACCATAATACCTATCTGTTCGATCGCGGTAACTTTAGCGCTAGCCTCTACCGTCTCGCCTTCATACACATTGTCAATGAAGCGGCTGGAGAATGACACGATAAAACCTTCTGCGAACGACGCCTGCAGCATATCCATAACATAGGCGGCGCTTATGACGCCCTGGTTGACCCGTCGGTCTCCGAGACCCTTCGCCCGTACAGCATCACGGTCGAGGTGGATTGGGTTCGGGTCTGCGAGTATTGGCGCCCAAACCCGCATCGTATCGGGATTTACAAAGTCGATCCTACGCAGTGGCAGAGTCGTACCAACTTCAAGCGGCATTGTCATGTCCCCGCGGCAAAATCCATGTATTCGTTATAGTGCATGCACGTGTCCCGTCATTCCGATCGAGATGCAACGTATATTCAAGGACGTCCATGATGCCCAATTTACGACTTCTTTTGCGCGTTAGGCCATTGACTTGGCCCCGCACCGGCGATGTCACGGTAACGGCTTGTGAGTAGCATTGTGATATACGCACCTGGATGAACACCTCATCCATCAGCTACAAGCGCCATCGTTTCCCTCCCCAGGTCATCGCACACGCAGTGTGGCTCTACTTCCGATTTCCGCTGAGCCTGCGTCTTGTCGAAGAAATGCTGCTGGAGCGTGGCATTGTCGTCTCCTATGAAACGATCCGCCGCTGGGTAAAGAAGTTCGGCCCAGACTATGCACGTCGCCTTCATCGCAAGAAGCCCAGCCGGAATGACGTGTGGCATCTCGACGAGGTGGTCATCACCATTGCCGGCAGGAAACACTGGTTGTGGCGCGCTGTTGATCAGGATGGCTATGTGCTTGACGAGATCGTCCAGGCCCGCCGCAATACCAAGGCGGCCAAGCGATTGCTGGCTCGACTTTTGAAGAAGCAGGGCATCGCGCCGAAGCGGATGATTACCGACAAGCTGCGCTCCTATGGTGCGGCGCATCGCCAGATCATGCCAAATGTCGATCATCGATCACACAAGGGCCTTAACAACCGCGCCGAGAATTCGCACGTACCATTACGAAAGCGGGAGCGAATGATGCAGGGGTTTCGATCACCCGGAAGCCTGCAACGCTTCGTCTCGATCTTCTCCGCTGTCCGAAATCTCTTCGTCCCACCCCGTTCCCAACGATCCGCAGTCGAGGTTTACCTGCACCGCCTTCAGGCGATCGCGGCGTGGAAAGCTGTGACGGGAACCATGGCCTGAAATCAATCCGCGATGCTCAACCCATTCGGCGCGCCAGAACGTAAGTTAAGGTGACATCGCCTAAACACCTCGTGGCGGTGCCCGCAGTATGCAGCGCGACTATGACTTGTCCTCCGTCAGGAGCCGCCGAACCAAATCGCTTTGTCGGTGTACATCCATCTTGGCAAACAGTGATCGCAGATGGGTCCGGGCGGTTTGATAGCTGATGCCGAGCTCGGCGGCGGCCGACTTCAGGTCACAGCCGTCCTTCAGCTTGTCCGCGACACGGCGCTCGGTGGGCGTAAACTTACCTCTGACGCTCTGAGGCGGCGCTCGCAGGCTATTGATTGTCCGCTCCACTGAAAACACCACGAGAGCGTCGCAGATATTCCTTCCCTGTTTTGCCGCGATATCGCCCGATGCCTCCGACATCAGGGGGAAAATAGCAACCGACAGCTCACGTGAGTCAGGGCCTTCAACTTTAAAGCCGTCAAGCTGTGACCGACCTGACGCGCAGCAGACTGAGATCTGGCTGGAAAGATGGCGTGCTGCGCGCGTGCCTCGCAAAACCAGCTGGCCTGTGGAAGACAGCCCGACACGGCTATCCTCGATCAATCCCGTGCCGGCGCTGTTGTGGACTTTGACGATGCCGCCTCCGTCGACCACAAATGCGGGATCAGCCAGCAGCTCCAGCAAGGCAGCTACCAGCCGCATGGCAGCATTCGCCGCTGTCTCGACCGCGGCCCCACCAACAGGCCTAGAGACAGACCCCGTTTCATCCACGCCCTCCTCCCCTGTCATGCGCCTGTGTGCGAAAATGCAGCTCGGTGTCCCCATCACTCCTGCCAAGTGAACGATAGCGTGCTCCACGCGGCGGGCCATAACCCATTTGGAGTAGGAACCTTGGTGCTGTCTATGATATCGGGCGGGCAGCATCATTTGCCGAGGGTCCCTCAGGAAAAGGTGCCGGCCGGCTGCCGAACAGGATGGGCTACCTGTGCTGCTTAGCCACGTCTCGAGCCTAAGCTCTGCCCGATCGTAAGCGCGGAGTGGGATGGCCACGATGCATATGCAGCGTAGTCATTGGGCGGACGTGAGCCATTGCTAGTGGCTTTCTTCGCAAATGGTGGTGACCACCGCAGGGTTGCGATGTCTCATGGGGAGTTTCATGCTTGGTTATCCGGATGTGCGCGCCGCCGGGGCGAGTATAGAGATTGCGCTCGAGCAGGGAATCACACTCGTCGCTGATGTCGGTGATGCGGCCGTCGCGACCGAGCTGGAAGACGTGTGGGCCAAACGTCACAATTTGGCTGCGCATATCGCGCTTCTATCCTTGCACCTCTCAAAGGCAGATTCGATCTCAAAAAGTGATCACGATCTTCGCGCCATTATCGCAGCATTGCGCCGCCAGATCGATGAGCTCGAACTGTCCTGCAAATGCTTTTGAAGAAGCGCTTGCAATGGCTTGATCCAGATCGAGTTTCGGCAATTCGATAGTTACTGGTCCGCTACTCCAATAGTGGGGTGCGGCCTCATGTCTGCGGTTGGGGAAACCGGCTGCGGCAAAAGGCCGACGCCGCCACATTTCATGGATTGATGAAGTAGTCCGCCACGTTCACCGGATGAGCCGACCGGAGGACATCGACCACATGCGCTACGATGCCAAGATCGCGACGGGGTTCATTCGGCCGATCGTCTGGCAGTCGATGGAATTGGATCTCTTAATGGACCTTCCCGTGCCGTTCCGTAGGGCGCTCTGGCGCGCCCACGTGGCGGAGGCGAACGACAATTTGACGGAGAACCCGGCGCGCGACCGAATGAACGCCGGCCTCTCGTCCGAAACCATCGGTGAAAGCTCTATGATGTTCGGCGGAGCTCCTCAAGCTTTTTGACCTTAAAAAGGCCTTGGCTGCAAAACATTTGAAGAACAACAAGCGCGATGATTGCGAAAGTTGGCTAACTCGTGAAATGCGAAGCACGGAAACGGGTAAGCTCAAGGCCGCCTTGGCCGCGGTAGTTCCCCAAATCGTAGCGCAATAGGCAGCGACCTGAGCGAGGCGATCACGCATCGGACGACGCGTCTCCGCACCACAAAGGTCGCAAGGCCTGCTTCAGGTGAGCATTAACTACGATTCGGTCAGCTTCTTCCGCCTGATCGCACCTGACAGCATCCACGCACAGGATCCCATGAACACCCTGTGCCCAGGTATCGAGATGCAGAGCTTCCCTCTGCGCATCCGAATGGGTCAGATGCTCGAGCAACCGGGCCTCAAGGTTGGAAGTCTGGCCGACATACAAGGTGCTTCCATTGACAGGCAATGGCGCGAGCTGCGGATAGCGATAGCCAGGATGGCGATGGCTGACAAAGTGATCGAGGATGTGGGCCAGCGACGCGCGCCTGACCGAAAGCCAGAATACGCCCGGTCCGGCCCCAAAGATACGAGAGAGCCGATCCTTGATCTGCCAATCTGCAACACCGACCGTGGCAAAGCCAATGGACCAGGCCTGGTGGTCAAGGTTGCTCCATGCCCCAAGGATCGGCAGGATGGTTGAATCAACGGTTCCTGTGTTCAAATTCGTTCCTGGTTGTCCTTCGATGATGACTTCTTGCTGATCACGAATTGCCAGCCGGGTCGCCAGGTCAAAGACCGTAATGGGCACACAGACGTTCGACCTCAGCCTGCCTGCCCTGCCGTACCATGGCACGCGTCCAATCGAGCGTTGCCAGGCGGTCCGTGGTTCCTGTGACAGTGTAGGGGGAAAACCCGAGTTCCGTCCGGCGAGCATCGACGCGTGCGATAGAGTCGGCGCTCATCGGATTGATGCCTCGTCTCCGCAGTGCAGCATCCACAGTGTCGTCGTAAATCTCGTCATACTCTTCAGGAAACAGCCGGGCATGGAAGGCCCGAACTTGCCTCTCCAGAGTTTCGTCTGCGCATCCTCTCGCTGACTGGGTGACAGCCCCGCCCGCCATTCCCCGACCTGCGTGACGCTGCCTTGATACCTTTACCGCCGACACCGGACCCAATCCTGACCGCCTTTGACGGATCTGTAGCAAAGCCCGCGCTTCTTGAGCTCATCAACCGCCTTCGCGCGGCGACCGCAAGCCTTTTCGGTCGCAGGGTCGTCGCCAGAGCCTCCCCGGCAAGCGTCGTTCTGATCCGCCCAATAGTCGATCAGCGCCTTGTTTGCCATTCCGCGCGAGGGGGGCGTCGCGGGCGCTTTCTGCGCGGTGGTCGCAAGGGTTGTACACCACTGATAGTCCTCGCCCTCGAGGCTGAACCGCTCCCGCGTCGGGACATCGAGGATGAATGACTGCGTGAAGGTCTCATCAACCTCCCGGCAGGTAGTCTCGACAAGATAGCGATGCGGCGGCCGGACCATTTTTATCGTGGCCACCACACAGGCGGTCTCCGGTCCCTGAAACTGCTTTCCACCCTTGTCGACTTCATAGGGCGCAAAGTCGAGCTTGCCCCGTCTGAATTCCGCGCATCGTCGTGCCGTCTCAGTATACACCCCATCGCGCAGCGGCACCCGGTCATCGGCAATGACGGGATGGACAAACGCTGTGAGAACGATCAAGGGCAGCGAAGCCCTGGCAATCCATCGGATCCCCATGGCGGCCGCCTCAAAAGTAATAACGTTTGTTACGGAACACATACAGCAGAAGATAGACCGGCAGCCACAACCCACCGGTCAGGATCGACAGGATGATATGTAACCAGTGGGGGAACCGCTTGATGGGTCCGGCGTAACCGACGACGGCTGAGGCAGCCGCCGCGGCGCCGCCACCTCCGGCATTCATGAAGACCTGCGATCCGCCTTGCTGCTTCTTCAGCATCTCGAGCTCGCGCATCTGCGGATCAAGGATCTCCCCGCAATGCCTGCATTTCTTGGACTGCGCATTGATCGTTTCCGAACAGTATGGGCAGCTCCTCATTTGTGGGGTGGTGGCTTCCATTCATAGCCTCTCAATTGGTGCCTGAGGGATAGCGGAACCCAATCGCAATTTCAACAAAAATCCGTAGTACTCTACGGATAAATAACATCTGTACGTAGTTCAATCTGTTCAACGCCGCGCCTGGCCAGCGCAAAACTGCGCAATGGTCGCTGTCGCCAAGTTCGGTCTGATTCTGAGAGAGATTCGTCGCCAGAAAGGCCTGACGCAGGAGGAACTCGCCCATAAGGCCGGGCGCTCGGTGGATGCTGTCTCTCAATGGGAACGTGCTATTAACTGGCCAACATTGAAGACCCTTGTCCAGATAAGCGAGGCGCTGGAGGTCCCCGTCCGGACATTCTTCGATGTCCCTGACGCACAGAAGTCGGATCAACGCCTACAGATGGATGTTGAAGCACGCCTGCTTCTTGATTCATTGCCAGATAACGATCTCGCGGTGGCGCTCGAGCAGCTTCGGGCATTGACAAAGCGTCGCTGACCAACCAGCGACGGGACATGGGAGCTGGCCGTCCATACCACCAGCCGATGACTTAGATTACCCAGTGGTGGGTCGCGGGCGGCTAGGAACGGTCGCCATGTCCACCTTAGTTTCGTTTGCGGCTCACCAAAAATCATGCTTGGTTCTGTGGGTTCACGCTCCCCCGTGAGCAGCCTCCCGATTTGCCGCTCCCTCGGCTGCCGCAAGGCAAGAATCGGGAGGCATTGTCGAGCCCGCAAGTCCGATCTGTGAGGCTCCGACCCGACCGTGAACTTGGCCACTCGGATATTCTCCGCTATGATACCCTCATCTGAAGTCCTTGCGATGGCGAGATTGCATGCTCCGGGACCACCATTCGCGAGCAATTCGCATTGGCTGAGCGCCATATCCGCGACGGCGAGCACCGTCTAGCACTGTTGCATGAGTTGCTCTCGCTTCACAGCTCGCGCAGCACAGATGCTGACAGCCTTCGGGCAGCTCGACCATGAAGAGCGCCAACAAGGCATGCGGACGATGGATCGCGGTCGCCTGATCGCCATGCTGGCTTGGTTCGAGAAGTCGGCCCTTGAACGGAAAGCACGATAATGGCACCAGGAACCAGGACGTGGTCCGGTCGGATTTTGAAGAAAGTCGCACTTACCCAGTTGCGGCAGATCAACACCCGGTGATTCGAGGCGGGATTTCTATTGGCCGCTTTCTGTATGCCTCGCTCTGCGACTAATGTGACGGTTTTTGTCTCGCGCTGTGATATATACGCTGTCCAAGAAGGATAACGTATGGACTGGTTCAAATCTCTGACAGGCTTTTCCGAACTCGGCTATCACGAAACCCGCACACTGCTTGAACTCAACAACTCTCGACTTCGATCGAAGATCAATGGGCGTGCCTCCGAGGTTGGCACCTTCTCGATGACCTCGCTCAACGATCTGAGGAAGAAGGTCGCAGCAGGTCGCAGCATCTCATCCAGACCCCGCCTCAGCCTGGTACAGGGCGATGTGCGTGAGATGCATCAGGCGTCAGAATATGCTGGGGCCCTGTTTCAGGTTGCATCTCAGTTCAACGCCCTGGAAATGATCCACCCCGACGTCACGCCAGAACATGGGGTTTCGGGATACGCCTACGACCCCACGCAAGGACCAGCCTGCGCCATCGCTGCCGGAGCGGCCACAATCTATCGCAATTATTTCGTGCCTGTTGGCGACCAGGTCGGCCAAACGGCCTTTCGCCAACTTGATGGTCTCGCCGGCGTTGGGGAGGAGCTAAGTCGCCTCCTCTGTTGCGCTGGCGATGACCTCTGGGACATGCGCAACGGCTATGCACTGCCAAGCCAAGGCTCCCTAGAAAGGATCATCCAACTCCTTGACGGAATGACTTCTGACGCTGTGGAGGCTCTCGCAGGCAGGCTCCGCATTGGCCTCCATATGGATGTTGAGGTAACGGACGCTGAGCGGCAGCCGGGTCCGTTCGTCAGCCAGGCATTTTGCTCCGCGCTTCCTGTTTCTTACGGAGCGGTTCCGCAGTCCTCCTGGGGCTCCTTCGCGCAGCTCGTGCTGGATGCTGCCTACGAGGCAACCCTTTTGGCAGGGGTCCTCAACGCGCGGCGAGGCATGTCGAACATCGTTCTCCTGACGCGGCTCGGCGGAGGCGCATTTGGTAACGATGAGATGTGGATCCACAATGCCATTCGACGGGCCGTGACCAAAATCGCCAACTTCGATCTGGACGTGCGGCTAGTGAGTTATGGCCTTCCATCGGCACAGACACGAGCGTTGGTCGAGGCTTTGGCATAGCCATAGGTTCTGGGCGTCTAGGACTGTCAGGCCGGGTATGCTCCATAGTCTAGGCTTGAATAATTCTGTAGAACCATTTTAAGGAAACCTTAGGAATCAGTTCGAGTGTTCGGGCCGTGCCTATCCGCCCCTGTCAAACGAACACTCCAGGTCTCCAGATGACGGTGGCCTGCCCCTATGAGGTGGTCCGGTTTCAGTCTTAATGCATGATGGGCTTATCGGCCAGCGGCAGAGCCGATGATGGTGCCGCTTTGCCGGGTTTCGACGGCCATATGAGGGCCTCCGGCGCCGGCGGTTTGTATCCCAGCGATGAGTGCGGCCGCTCGGTGTTGTAGTAGCGTCGCCATTGCTCGATGATGATCCGGGCCTCGGCGAGGCTGTAGAAGGTCTCGCCATTGAGCAGTTCATCGCGAAGCTTCGAGTTGAAGCTCTCGCAGTAGCCGTTCTCCCAAGGACTTCCCGGTTCGATGAAGGCGGTCTTTGCGCCGACAGCGGCAATCCAATCCCGCACGGCTTTGGCGATGAACTCCGGACCATAGCACATTGGGAAGAGGCTCGACCGTTGGCTGACGGCGCGCGAAGCCTTGCGTAGCGCAGCGCGCCGTCACGGCGGTCATGACCGGCCAGCAGGTCTCTAAAGTGAGGTTGTCGAGACAACACTTTGGAGAGAGGCCGACCATGACCAAGCGCTTTTCTACTCCCACCGGCGCCGTGCTGGTAGCGATCGACATGTCCAAGCATCGTCAGGAGGTCCTGATCGAACGACCTGAGGGTGGTCGACGCCGGCGGATGACCTTGATGGCGACCAAGCAGGACTACGAGCGCCTGGCTGTTGAGCTTTCTGCGATCGGACGACCGATCCTCGTCGGCTTCGAGGCGACCGGCAACTACCATCGCACGCTCGCCCACCGACTGCTGACGGCAGGCTTCGAGCTGCGGCTAATCTCCTCGGTCGCGCTCGCCCGGACTCGAGAGGCTCTGCACAACGGCTGGGACAAGAACGATCCCAAGGATGCCCAGGTGATCCTGCACATGTTGCGGATCGGCGCCACGCAGGCCTATGTCGATCCGCTGGCCGCCGGCATCAACGACCTGCAGGAGCTGTCGAAGACGCACGAGACGATCTCGAAGGCCAAGACGCAGACCTGGCACCGCATCCTGACGCATTATCTGCCGCTGTATTTTCCGGAGATAGCCCGCTTCGCCGGCAACAGCCGCTCGGATTGGTTCCTGGCGCTGATCGAGCGTTTCCCGACGCCCGGCAGCATCACCACATTGGAGCGGGAAGCGTTCGTGGCCGAGGCTTGGCCTCTGGTCGGCCGCAAGGTCTCCAAGGCTCGGCTGATCAACGATATCTACGAGACGGCCTGCTCATCGATCGCGTTGCCGGTGTTGGAGGAGAGTGCGGCGATCACGATGTTCCGCATGATCGTCGCCCAAGCGCGAGGCCTGATCCGGGAGCGCAACCGGATCGAGGAGATCGCACAGGCCACGCTGGCCGATCATCATGATTACCGGCTGCTGCGGCAGATCCCGGGAATCGGACCGATCAACGCTCTGACGATCCTGGCCGAGGCTGGAGACCTGCGCAGGTTCGGCCATCACCGGCAGTTCCTGAAGTTCTGCGGCCTCGACCTCGCGACCTGCCAATCCGGCACCTTCCGCGGCCGGACCAAGCTGTCGAAGTACGGCAATGCCCGCCTGCGCCGAACGTTCTGGATGGCAGCGCAGGTCGCCGCGCGCCAGCGCGATAACAGCTTCCGCGACAAGCTCGGCCGCTATGTTGCCGGCCACGCGGACGATGCCGATCGCCGTCGCAAGGCGATGACCGCACTTACCGCCAAGATGGCGCGGGTGGCGCATGCCGTCGTCAAGACGGGGACAGAATACCGGCCGTTCCTGGAGCGGTCGGATGCCAGGTGGAAGGACCCCTCTCTGCAAGTGCCGTGAGGGCGCCGAAGGCGACCCTGTAGATAATGTTCGGGCCTTCCACCTGGGTGCGTATCTCGTCTTGAGGACGGTGAGGACCACGGCCGCGTCAGTGCCGCTGGATCCTGTGTTTGCTATGGCTGGGAGCGATCCCGTTGACGGTGGAAACCATCTGGATCAGCTTATTACCGACGTCGGCGCATCGCCGACGCGATGAGACCTGCTGGCCAAGGCCCAAAGCTGCTTCCCGACATAGGACGTTGTCGGAACGAACATGGCCAGGCACGCCGTGCAGGATGAACAGGTCCGACAGAACGTCGATGACGTCGGTCGAGTTGAGCTTGCGATCGATGCGGATCGCCAGACATGCCCGGGTAAACTCATCGATGATGTTGAGCATGCGGAACTTCCTGCCATTGTGGGTCCGGCCCTCGACAAAATCGTAGGACCAGACATGGTTGGGGTGCTCGGGTCGAAGCCGGACGCACGATCCGTCATTCATCCAGAGGCGGCCTCTCTTCGGTTGCTTCTGCGGAACCTTCAGCCCCTCCCGCCGCCAGATGCGCTCGACACGCTTGGCGTTCACCGTCCAGCCCTCAAAGCGCAGCATCGCGGTGATCCGGCGATAGCCATAGCGGCCATACCGAGAAGCCAGCCGGATGATATCGGCCGTCAGTGCCTCTTCATCCGCCCGGCCTTTCAGCTTCTTGCGCTGGGTCGAGCGATGCTGGTCCAGGACCTTGCAGGCAAAGCGCTCCGACACCGAGAACTTCGCCATGACATGGTCGACGCAGCGACGGCGGCGGGCGGGGCTCAGAAGTTTCCCGAGGCAGCCTCTTTCAGGATCAGCTTTTCCAGCGTCAGGTCCGACACCGCCTTGCGCAGCCGGTCGTTCTCTTTCTCGAGCTCTTTCAGGCGCTTCACCTGGTCGCCCTTCAGGCCACCGAACTCCTTGCGCCAGCGGTAATAGGTGAACTGCGTCACACCGATTGAGCGAACCGCTTCGCCAACCGATCGGCCTTGTGACAACAAAACATCAACCTGGCGCAGCTTCGCGACGATCTCTTCGGGCTTGTGCTTCTTCTGGGGCATTCCAATGTCCTCTCCAACGGCTCAAGAGCCTACTTCAGGGAGGACCACTTTTCAGGGGGCAGACCAGTCAACACCTCTTCTCCTTGCCTTCGCGCAGAATCATGAGCCTTCTCTAGCAATCGCGTGCCTCAGGGAAACAGAAGATCAGCCTCGCCATCGGCATACGGTGAGCCGTTTTGTACAATGCTGAACCTGATACGGTCCGTCCGGTAATGCATCTCACCGGCCTGAAGCAGTCGGCCAGATGCCAGCTGGTCTTGAAATCGCTGGATAACGACTTGCGTGCCGACCGCCACCGAAAGATGAAACGCAACTTCAGCGTTACACGGCTCAATCTCTGCGATTGTCCGTGAATTGACGATCTCCAGACCGCTGCCCTCCACCAGAAGCTTGGAAAGGGACTCGGATTCGATCCGAGCCAGATCAATCTTGCGTAACAACCCGCTCTGAAAAATATGCGTTTCATAAACCAGCGCCTCGTCGGCAACTGAACGGACGATCCGCAAACACGCAACACCGCCCTTTCCCTTGCCGGCTAGTTGCCGATGCAAGCTAGGATCTGCCTGGAAGTTTTCGTCCAGCGAAACGGTCCGGGTGTCAAGATGATAGCCCTGATCCCTGAAATCCTTGATGATGGAGCGGGGCGGAACGAGCCTTCGCTCGAATTTCGGGGGACATACAATCGTGCCACGACCCTGCTCGCGCCGCACCAAGCCCTTGGCCTCGATGAGCGATAGCGCCCTGCGAACTGTCGGACGGCTTACTCCATACCGTTGCGCTAGCTGGTCTTCTGTGGGGAAGAGAACATTGGGCGACAGGGCTCTCGCCGATGCCTCCAACTCTCCCGCAAGCGCCAGATAGATCGGCTGGGCGCGGGCAGTGCCTTCAGAACTTTTCATTCTCATACCTCATCCCACGTCATGAGCTGCCGCCCACAACGCTCGCGCCGCTTATATACCGTCCGCCAAGGCGTCGGAATGCCGGAGCCTTTCATGGTTAGATTCAAACAGTTGCCTATGCGTGCACCCTGTTGCTCCGCATCCACCGCTCGAGCAGGTAGACAACGGTTTGTATCAAAATCACCATCGCAATGTAGAACACCGCCGCGAACGAGTAGGCTGTCAGACTCTGGAACGTCGACGAAGCCGCCAGTTGTGCGGTACGCATCAGCTCGCTCACACCGATAACGGACACGAGCGACGTTCCTTTCAAAATGATGATGAACTCGCTTCCCAGCGGCGGAAAAGCAATTCTAAAGGCCTGAGGGAGAATGATGCGACGCAGCGTGAGAAAATGCGACATGCCGATCGATCTTGCCGCTTCCCTCTGCTCTGGCGGAACAGCCTGTATGCTTGCCCGCAATATCTCCGCGGCATATGCACCACTGATCACCGAAAGCGCCAATGTCGCCGATACAACACGGTTATCCAGAGGGTGCATGGCCGCCCTGAGCCATTCCACACCCGAACTTGCCGCCCAGGCCGGCAACCCGAAATAGACGATGTAGATCATCACTAATGGCGGCACGCCTCGGAACAATGCCACATAAGCCGAAGAGGCGTAACGCACGGCCGTGTTGCCTGAAACGCGCCCCAGTGCGACGACCAGTCCGATTACAAGCGCGCCGCTCATGGCCAATATTGTCAAACCGACACTGATAAACGCGCCTTGGAAATAAAGCGGGAAATACTTAAGCGCGAACTCAAGCATTTCACATGCTCCTCGCGAGAAACTGCGCTATGCGCGCAGACGGCGGCGCAGCAAAAAAAACCTCCGCCGGTTGATCCGCAAGAAGGCGACCATTTTCCATAAATAGGATCCGATCGGCGACTTCGCGCGCAAAGGCGATCTCATGGGTCACCAACAGCATGGTCATCCCGCTGAGCGCGAGATCACGAATGACGGCGAGCACTTCACCAACAAGTTCAGGATCGAGCGACGACGTCGCCTCATCGAACAGGATCATGTCCGGCTCCATGCACAAGGCCCGCGCTATTCCCACTCGTTGCTGCTGACCGCCGGAGAGTTGATCCGGCCACTCATTCTCCTTATACCGCAGGCCTACGAGATCGAGCGCGCGCCGCGCGCGCTCGATGGCTGCGTCGACGGATAGGCCCAGCACATAGACCGGGCCTTCCGTCAGGTTCTGGATGACGGTCCGATGGGGGAACAGATTGAAGCGCTGAAAAACGAAGCCGATCCGCTTGCGGATATCGGCAATGTTCGCCTCTTTCTCCCGAAGGCACCGGCCACCCTCCTCGCGATATCCGACCAGACGCCCGCCGACCCGGATCGTACCGCTGTCATAGGGCGTCAGGAAGTTGATACACCGCAACATGGTGGTTTTGCCGGAACCGCTCGGTCCTAGAATCGCGACGGTTTCTCCGCGATTCAGCTTAAATGACACATCTTCGATAGCGAAGCTCGCACTGAAGCGCTTCCCTACATTCTCAACCACAAGTAGCGGATTATCGGGTGCGGTCATCGTACCGTACATAAGACCTTGCCTTCATTCCGCAACCACATTGGTCTCGCCGAACCACTTGGTGGCGATAGCCTTCATGGTGCCGTCAGTCTTCATCGTCGTGATCGCCTGGTCGATTTGGGCCAGGAGATCGCCATTGTCCTTATGCACGGCCACCGAAATGACGCGCGGTTCACTGGAGAGCTTCAAAGAAGAAACGACCAACTTATCGTGGAATGTAGCCGCAACAGTGTATGCGCCGCCGATGCTCTCCACAACGACCGCGTCCAAACGTCCCAGTACGAGATCATTTAGTTCGTCCGGTAGGGAATTGTAGCTCGCCGCCTTCATGCCTAGCGCTTCAACCTGCGCGGCTGCCGAACTGTTGACCTGCACGCCGATACGGAGCGCCTTCAATTCTTCCAGCGACGGCACGGGTTTGCCGACAGGCAGGATCGCGACGATGTCTTGAACGAGTACAGGCTGAGAGAACAGTACCTGTTCCTTGCGGGCGTTCGTCACCGCCAGACTGGTGATGGCGTCGATACGCTTAGACATAAGTGCGGGAACGACGCCATCGAAGGCCATGCCTTCATAAGCCGTCTTACGGCCGATCTTTTCACCCAGCGCGGCTGCGAAATCCATGTCATAGCCCACTTCGTTTCCGTTTTCGTCGGTAAAGCCGAACGGACGGTAATTGGGATCTCCTGCGACGCGGAAGTCCTGCGCAGTCGCGATTGAGGCTGAGCCGGCGAGAGCAAACGCCAGCACGATAGACTGAATGAAAGCAGAAATTCTCATTTTTAGACCCTCTGTGGCTTTTGATTGATTTCTATTATGAGTGCGCCGCCTTCCGCGACCACGACCTTGTCGCCCGGCATCAACACCAGGTTGGAGTCGTACTGCTCGACGACAGCCGGTCCCTCGATGCGGTGCCCGACCGGGAGATCACCGCGCTCGAAGACCGGACAATTCACCGGATCTTGGTCGCCAAACCAAACATCTCGATGACTTCGCGGAGCGGGATTGCCGCTCGTTGAATGGAAATCGATCACAATCCCCGGGTTTGGCTGGCGGACCGAGACCCCGACATTAACAAGCTCGATAGATGCGGCCGTGTCGCCATGTCCGAACCGTTGCTCATGAAGGACGTGGAACGCTGCTACGGCGGCATCGAGGTCTGTCTCGGTCTCCCCGGCCAGCGACACAGTCAGGCTGTGCGACTGACCGCGATAGCGGAAGTCGGCGCTGCGATTGATCGACATTCCTTTCGGGTCCAGACCATCCGCCTCGGCGCGCGCGAGCAACCCATCGGCAAGCGTGTGCAACGCGATCCGCAGGGATTTCGCAGCGTTCGCATCGACCGTCAGCATCAGCGTTCGATGAGCTGAATAGGTGAGGTCCGCCGATAATATGCCAAAGGCCGACCACACGCCCGGATAAAGCGGGATCACAACCCGCGGGATTTGCAGCACGCGCGCAACCTCGAGAGCGTGCATCGGACCGGCGCCGCCAAACGGCAGTAAGGTCATCTCCCGCGGATCGTGTCCCCGCTCGATCGAAATCGAGCGGACCGCCCTGCAAATGTTGTCGATTGCGATATCGAGGATGCCGCTTGCCGCCCGCATCGTGCTCATGCCGGTTGGCTTGGCGATCCGCGTCTCGATCGCCTCAAGAGCCGCCTGCCTGCTTATCGAGAATTTGCCGCCCAGCATCGATCCGGTACCAAGGCGCCCCAGCGCCACATGAGCGTCGGTGACGGTAGGCTCCTCGCCGCCAAGTCCGTAGCAGGCAGGCCCAGGCTTGCCGCCGGCGCTGCGCGGTCCCACCCGCACAAGACCGGTGCTGTCGATATAGGCAATCGATCCGCCACCTGCCCCCACCGTCTCAACCTCGACCGAAGGCAATGCGACTGAGTAGCCGGAGATGGTTCGGTCCTGCGTTAGCGCGGTCTGATCCGCACGCAGCAGGGCGACGTCCGAACTGGTGCCGCCTATGTCGAGCGTAAGTACATCGCCCAGATCAAGCTGGCTCGCCAGCGTTTGAGAACCGAGCACGCCACCGGCGGGTCCCGAAAGCATGCACCGCGCGGGAAAACGACGCGCCTCAGGTAGCGTCATGCAACCGCCATCGGATCCCATGATGCTCAGGCGCATTCCCTTGCCCTCGACCGCGCGTTCCAGCGTGTCCAGAAAGCGCGCCATCACCGGGCTTGCGGCCGCGTTAATGGCAGTGGTGCTGATGCGTTCATATTCACGGAAAGTCGCCAGCACTTCCGAAGAAATAGAAATCGGAACATTGAACTCGTGGGCAAGATAGTTGCGCACTCTTTGCTCATGCGAAGGATCCACAAACGAAAAGAGGAAGCAGATCGCAATTGCCTCGACCTCCGCCGCACGCAGCTTTGAGACAAGGTCAGGAAGAAGGCTTTCGTCGAGCCGCGTGAGCACACTACCGTCAACACCGATGCGCTCGGGAACCTCAAAGCGGAGATCTCTGGGGACTACTGGCACCGGCCGCGAAAGACCAATGTCGTAGGACGACGGGCGGCGCATACGCGCAATTTCGATGACGTCCGCAAACCCTTCGGTGGTGATGAGCGCCGTGCGGGCAAGCTTATGCTCAAGCAGCGCATTGGTGACAACGGTCGTGCCAACGACCAGCGTGCCGATATCGGCAATGCTGCCACCAAACCGCTCGGCAAGGTCGGCAAGCGATGTCATGATATCCTCGCCCTGGTGGCCAGGACGATGGAGGACCTTCGATATCCGGCTGGCCGCCGTCGCCCGGTCGGCGATGAGCACGTCTATGAACGTTCCGCCGACATCGATCGCAGCGTGGAAGTCGCGGCTCATGACGAGGCCTCCGGCACCGGCTGGCCGTATCCGCCGCCGCCCGCCGTCTCGATCCAAACGACGTCACCCGCCGCAATATCAGCTTCGACGTAGCTGTCGATCACATCCACCTGTCCCGATTCTCGCACGATGCGAATGCTTGTCGTCGCTCCATTGCCGCCACCGTCACGGCCGCGCGGTGCGCGATGCCCCATGCTGATCTGGAACGACGCACGCACCGGCGCCAACATCCGGAACACCCGTCGGAATCCCAGCCCGCCTTTGCGGAATCCCTTGCCGCCCGACGTTCTGACCAGTTCGTAGCGCTCGATCCGCACAGGCATGCTCAGTTCGACAGCTTCCGCCGGCGTATCGCTGAGATTGGAGACGGGCGGCATCACCGCACATTGCCCCTCACTGTCCGGGCTGGCACCTGAGCCACCGCCCAGCGCTTCGCCATAGGCGAACAACTGGTCTGTCCGAGGGTTCAGACCTCCGAACGAAAACACACCGCCACCTCCGGATTCCGCGTAAATTGCGTGTGGGGCCAACGGTTCGAATGCCTCCATCAGCGCGTCGAACGTGTGGTATGACACCTGGGTGGCTGCAGAAATGGCCGCCGGATATTTTGGGTTGACTATGCTGCCCTCCGGTGCGCGCACGTCGACCAAGCGATAAAGGCCTGCATTGGGGGGAATATCGCCCGCCAGCGTCACGCGCAGAGCCATGAACACGCACGCACACGTGTTTGACAGGCAGGAATTGAAGGGGCTGTCGGTCTGCCGGGCGGTACCCGCAAAGTCGACGACAAGCCGATCTTCCTGAACCTCCAGCTTGACCTTGATAGGGACCATTTGCCCGCCAAAATCGGCCTCCGTCTGTCCATAAGACACATGACCGTGAAGACTCTTGAGGGTTTTGCTGAAGGCGGCTTCCGAACGATCCAGAAGCTCTTTCAGCGCTCGCAGGATAGTCGCACGTCCATAACGCTGACCGATCTCGATCAATCTCTGCTGGGCGAGCTTGGCCACAGCGATCTGCGCGCGAAGGTCTGCCAGCCTCTCGTCCGGCGTGCGCGAATTGCTCACGATCAGTCGCGTCATCGCTTCGTCTGGCTGCCAGTCGCGGGTCAGCCTTACCGGTGGAATCCGCAACCCCTCCTGAAAGATTTCGCGCGCGGCCGCCGGCATGGATCGCGCCGCCATGCCACCCACATCATTGTGGTGGGCAAGACTTGCGGCAAATCCGACGAGTTCCCCCTCGATGAACAGGGGCCCCGCGAGAATGAAATCGGGAAGGTGATTGGCTCCGTGATACGGATCATTGACCAGGAAGGTGTCTCCTGGTCGCATCTCATCGCGAGGATACCGGGCCAGGATGGCACGCATCGCAAACGGCATGACGCCGAGATGTATCGGTATGTGCTCCGCCTGAACGGCCATTTCGCCGTCGGCGGTGTATATTCCGCAGGAGCAGTCCTTGCGCTCCTTGATGCTCGGGGAATGCGAGGAGCGCACCAACGCCTGAGACATCTCCTCGCTTACTGAAAGCAGACTGTTGCGGATGAGCTCGAGCGTCACCGGATCGAGTTCATGCATAGCCGCTGACGTCGAACCACCCATGTTATTGCCTCAAGCCCGCTCGCACACCACGAGAATATTGCGCTTCGATAGCGGATTAAGCTCATCGTTGCCGTAGGGAGCGATGAGGTTCGCCCAGGCCTTGTGGCCGACCTTGACCAGCGTATCCAGGTCTTCAGGATAGACCTTGCCCCAGATACCCGCGCCTTCGGGTTCGGTCAGTCCGCCGTAGCAGATAATGAGGTTCTGGGATCCCGCCCCATAAAGGCATTCGCCCGGCTGAACGTCGGTATAGAGCTTGAGGTTTTCGCGGGCGAGCGTGAGCACCGGCGCAGTCGCGAGCAACATCGGGCCGGTAATCAGCGCGTGAGACTGAATGGTCTTGAATGGCAGTGCGTCCCAGATCTTGCCGGCAACCGTGGGCGCCTTGTCATCATAGACCTCGATCCGAATGCTCGCATCGAATGCCGGCCATGACATCTTAAGTGTTTTCTTCGACATAATATTCTTCGTCCTCGACAATCACTTGGTTTGATAAGGGACGCGTGTCCACGGCTCAGCGGAAGCATAAGAGAGTATATCCTGCGCCTCATCCTTGCTACGCTGGTGCATATGCATACCGAGGTGCCACGGGAACACCTGCTCCGTCCAAAGATGTAGACGGGCACCGTAAGTGTGAATCGCTTCGGTCAGGCTCAGGAAGTCTTCCCTGGTCGAGATCTGGTCGAACACCGAAAAATAGCGCAGGAACAGGTCGCCAAGCTCATGGAGGCCCACATAATTCAAGAAACCAGCGCGATAGGCAAAGTGAGCCTGCGCCATCTTCTTGAGCTGTTCCACGTTGAAGTCCGGATCGTGCGCTAGCTTCAGCACGGCCGTCGTCGCGTAAAATGCAACTCCCCGCAGTTCGCTCTGTCCGAACAGCAAAGTCGTAAAAACCTGTCCGTATGTGCCCGCGCCGGAATCGATCACGCCATGCCTGATCTTGATCAAATCGGCTGGCTCATCAAGCCAGATCGCTTCTGTCCTTTGCCTAATGTAGGCCTCAACTTCCCGCCACGTCATTCCCGATCCCTTTCTGTAGCTGGCTCGGCGTGAACGTAACGTATAATTTGTATTTACAAATATGTTTTAACAATTCCAGAGCGCGACATTACGACGCATGGGATCGACTCGAGAAGCGGTTGTTGAACGGATGCATGTTTTTGCTGGTCGTCTCCCTTTTTGATGTTCCTGGGAGGTCGTCCGCAAAGACGCCATGGCTCGGCCCTATTGCCCTAGCTGAAGTCTCCGGAGCTGAGGATCGCTCGGCAAGATCAAAGATGGGAGATCAGGACACGCAATGACTTCACTGAGTTCGCGGGCGGTCGGCTCAACAACTGAGGGAAATTCCGCGGACCGTCGGAGTCAGCCATTGCCGCGAGCACGCCAGCAAATCTAAGAACCAGGGATTCGACCTGAGAACCACCTCTGGGCGGCCCATTCTAGTCGCGTATGGCTTCGTTGACCACCGTTGCCAGTTCACCCGTCAGCAGCTCTGCCTTGCTGAGCAATCCCGCATCCTCGAGTGCCTCGAAGTCGGGGAGATCACGAAGGGTTTCGAGCCCGAACTCGAGCAGGAACGCGGGTGTGGTGACATAGGTGTAGGGCGCACCCGGCTGCGGCGCGCGCGGGCCGGAAGCGATGAACCCGAATGAACGCAGGTTGCCGATCAGGTCGCGGCTGATTTCCTTGCCGAAGAAGGACGAAAGCTCGGCACGGGTGATCGGTTGGAAATAGGCGATGCACATCAGCACCAGCACCTCGGACCGCGACAGGTTACGTTCGCTTCCGCCGACGGCTGTGCCAAATGCACTGCGGATGGCGTCGGCATAGGCGGGCCGGGTCAAGTGCTTCCAGCCGCCGGCGACCGCGACCAGATCATAAGGACGGCCGCGCAGCTCCTCGCGGATATCGTCGATCAGGAGATCGATGCTGCAACTTTTTCCCACGATCCGCGCCAGCGTCTCGCGGTCGACCGGCTCGCTGGCCGCAAAGATCGTTGCCTCCACCCGGTTCATCCACTCCCGCCACCGCGCCTCCGCCGGCAGGTGATCCAGTTCGCGGTCCAGCAGACTGTCGGATGGTCGCCCTTTCGCCCGTTTCGCACGCGCCGCCTCCGCCATCGTCATATCCCGTAGATGCGGAAGGTCGTGCGGCCGCTGAGCTCGCGCACAGAGCCGAGCTCGACCAGTCGATCGAACAGGCGCCGGCTGGCCCAACGTGACAGACTCTCGGTGGTCAACGCTCCTGACACCGCATCGTCGCCGAGCAGCCGGTCGATGACGTCGCCGGCCGCCTTGGATCGCAGTTTTGGGACGGCGGCGCGCAAGCGCCCGGCCTGCGCCGCTATGTCTGTAGCGAGCCGGCAGGCCTCCGCCGCTCCAAGGGTCGCGGCGACAAAGACGGCCTGCTCGAACACTTCGCTGCCCGGTCGCGCGCGCCGGCTGTCCGGTCCCAACCGTAGCAGTGGCGCATGGATTTGGGGGGCAAGGATCAGCACGGCATGGCGCCAGCCCATGCGCCAGGACAGGGCGCCGTCGGCCAGCCACCAGGCCAGGAGTTCGGCTTTTGGGTCTTCCCGCATAACAGCGGCGGCGATGCGCGCCGCGACCACCGGCGCCGGCGCGCCGGCGCGCACTTCATCCCGTACGACGTCGATCAGGCCGCCAAAGCCGTCCGACCAGCCGACGCCGAGCAAGGCGGTAACCGTCCGCAACTCCTGGATGGTGGGCGGCAGCGAACGACTGGCGAGGAGCCGCCACGCGGCGAGCACATTGCCGGCCGGCCCCGGCGCGTCGCCGGGCTGGCGCAGCAACCAGGCGTCGCGCATTGGCGTCACGACACGAAAGGGATGAATCTGTCCGACTTTTGAGAACATAGGGTGATCAGGCTGCCAGCATAGATGTTTCGCTCCGAAGTGGCCTGAGGTCGAGGCTGTCAGTCGGGGTCCAGATGTAATCGCCGGTCAGGCTGATGTGCTGCCATCCGAGCGGGGTGATGTGTTTGATCACGTCGGGCGGCGTGGCGACGCCTTCCCGGTTGAGTTCGGCGAAAGCCGGTTCGAGATAGAGCGTGTTCCAGTAGACGATGGCGTTGATCAGCAGGTTCAGTCCGGAAGCCCGATAGAACTGGCTCTCGAAGGTTCTGTCCCGCAACTCTCCGAGCCGATTGAAGAACAGCGCGCGAGCCAGGGTATTTTGGGCCTCGCTCTTGTTGAGCCCGGCGGTGGCGTTCCTGCGCATTTCGGGGTTCTGCCACCATTGGGGTAGGAAGATGGACCTATTGATGCGTCCGATGTCGCGCAGCGCGAGCGCCAGTCCGTTTTGACGTGGGAAGGCGGACAACTTCGCCAGCAAGGTCGAAGGCCGGACCTGGCCGGAACGGATCGTCGTGACCAGGCGCAGGATGTCATTCCAGTTTGCCTTGATCCGCTCGACGTTGATGGGCTCGCCGACGAGCGGTGCCAGCTTTTCAGGTGGCGCGTCGCCGGGGAAGAGATGGAGCTTGCGATCCTTGAGACCGCGCAGGCGAGGCACAAGCTGGAAACCGACGAGGTGGCAGAGGGCAAAACTCATGTCGCTGACCCCGCCGGTATCGACATAATGGGTTTCGATGGCGAGATCGCTGCCATGATAGAGCAGACCGTCGAGCACGTAGATGGCTTCGCTCGCGTTGGCATTCATGGCGATGATGTGGAACGCGCCATACTGGTCGGAGGTGAAGCGGTAGAATTTGGCGCCGGGATTGGGACCGTAGCGGGCGTTGAGGTCACCGATCGCCTCGGCGTGCCCCCCCGCCGGAAAATACTGCCCATCCGAGGACGAGGTGGTTCCGTCGCCCCACAACCCTGCCAGAGGCAATTGCCTCTGGGCGTTGACGAGGATGGCATGTGCGGCGGTGTACCCTTCCTCCCGTATATGCCAGTCGTGTGCCCAGGCGAGCTGGCGCATCGTCAGTCCGGGAGAAACATCCGCCATCCTGGTGAGGCCGAGGTTGATGCCGTCCGCCAGAACGGCGGTAAGAAGCGCAAGCTTGTTGTCGGTCGTTCGCCCTGAGCGCAGATGTGTGAAGGTGTTGGAAAATCCCGTGCGGGCGTCCACTTCAAGCAAAAGGTCGGTGATGCGGATTGCTGGTAGGCGGCCTTCCACCTTCGGCTTCAGCGCCTTCGCGATGTCCGGAAACATGGCCTTGTGCGGCGTGACGGTGAAACCCGCGCCGGTCAATTCGACGTCGCCGAGTTCGCCGGCTTCCGCCAGACGGGAAAGGTCGCTCAGCCCGTCGTTCAAGGTCTGACGCTGTTGCTTCAGATAGGTTTCCACATCGGTATCGACGGCGACCGGAAGCGGACCTTCCTCGCGCATCAACTCGAACGTCGGCGCCGGGATGAGGAAGCTCTCAAAGGACTGGAAGCGCTTGGCTCCCTCAACCCAAACATCGCCCGCATCGAGCCGGCGTTTCAATTCGCTGAACAGGCAGAGCTCATAGGCCCTGCGATCGATCTTGCCATCCTGCAGGATGAGAGGCATCCAGCCTTTCGGCGCAAAGGATATGGGAGCCCTATCTGGTATCGCTCTTTTCCCTTTGCGGTACAGATCGGCGACCGTGGACAGCGCCCGCAGGAGATTCGCCGCCACGGCGTGACCACGAAACACGAACGTTGACAGGAATTCCGGCGCCATTTTCCGGATTGTCGGATAGCGCTGGAGCATTTCGATTTTCCCGTCGATGCTGTCCGGGGCGATCAGCGTGTCGACCGCCTGAACACTCGTTGTGAAGGCTGGCCATTGAATGACCCGTTCGAGCGCCCTGCCGATATCCTCGCCTTTCTCCCTGGCCTCGATGATTGCGTGACAAACTTTCGAAACGTCTTTGAGCGGCTTTTGAACCTCCCGGACGGAACGGGTGATACGGGCTGTCGCCTGATTGCCGGCCCGCCGTGTCAAGGCGCCGATCAGTTTCTTGAACACGTCGATCGCGCAGTCGGTCAAATGGCGGGACAGATGCAGGACGGTCGCCGCGAGCACGGCGTGCCGGCGTTCGGGGTTGAGGTCGCGTAGGTGCTGCGCGCTCATCCGCATCCCTTCCGCGGCGAGTTCATCAAAAACCTTGGCCGGAATGCGCTCCATCAGTTCCATTGGCAGGTTCAGAGACCGAAGAAACTGAACGCGTTCGGCTATCCTGTCGAGGTTGACGGCGGTGGGCGACAGTGCCGGTGTTCTCGCCCAGGCGAGAATGGTCACGCTCGTCCCCGCACGCGGATCGAGAAGCTTGTCCAGATCGAGCTTCTGGTGTTCCGAAAGTCCGCCAGCCAGGGCCCGGTGAGCGATCCGGATGCCGCGTCGGATCGCGACGTGGATGATGGCTTCGAGCGCGCCGCGCGCCGGCAGGAGAATTCGCCGGCGACGCAATTCCTCCAAAACCATGTCCGCCAATGTATCGGCTTGGCGCAGGGTTTGCGCAGCAGGCGTCAGCCAGCCTGTCAGCGCCCGCACGTCCGAAGGCGCAAATGGGCGCATCTTCATTCTGTCGAAAAGCAGGGCGAGGTGCTCGCGGCGTGTCTGTGGGCGCTCGAAATATCGATCGATCTCGCGATGATCAACGCCGATTTGCCGTGCCAGGAACCGCAAGACGCTTGGCGGTAGGACTTCACCATCCGCGAGCGGTCGACCTGGAAATCGCAGCATCGCCAGAACGCAGGCCAGACCCAGTCGGTTCGATGGACGGTTCTGCCGCATGATCAGATCGAGATCCGACTGGTCCAGCGTGTAGTGCTTGGCGATCTCCCTTTCGTCATCCGGAATCGCTGTTGCCTGGCTCCACCATGCTTCGCTCAGCAGTGCTCTTCGCGTCATTCATCACCATCCATCCCGTCGCGGAGGTTGCAGCGAAATCGAAAATGCATGTCCGGCAAACGACCGTTTCACGGCTTCCACAGATTTTGTCCGCTAACCTTGCCATGCAACGGCAAATCGGACATTGTCCGCCTACAACGGGAAAGCGGACGTATCTCGCACCATGACCACCATCGGCTATGCAAGGGTATCTACCGGCGACCAGCACACCGCGCTGCAACTCGACGCACTGCGAAAAGCAGGGTGCGAGAAGACTTTTGAAGACCGGGCATCCGGCGTGAAAACCGATCGACCCGGACTAACCGAGGCGATCCGCTACCTTCGGGAGGGCGACACACTTACAGTGTGGAAACTTGATCGTCTCGGCCGATCAATGAAACACCTGATCGAGCTCATCACGGAGTTGGACACCAAGGGCGTCGGGTTCCGATCGGTCACCGAAAACATCGACACCACGACATCCGGCGGCCGCCTGGTCTTTCATTTGTTTGGCGCACTGGCGCAGTTCGAGCGTGATCTGATCCGGGAGAGAACCTGCGCCGGCCTCCAGGCCGCAGGGGAGCGAGGTCGACGCGGTGGCCGGCAAGCTGTCGTCACCCCGGAGAAGCTCGCCAAGGCCCGCCAGCATCTGGCTGCCGGCCTCAATGTTCGCGAAGCCGCCGCTCGCGTGAAAATCGGCAAGACCGCGCTCTACGAAGCGCTCAAAGCCGAAAAATCTGCCGCGTCCACTATCAAATAAGCCGAAGTTCCGGGTACGTTCTCAAATGTCGGACAGATTCGATACTTTCGTGTCGTGACGCCAATCTGAAGATAGTAGTCGAGGCTCATGACGTCCCGCGGTTGGGAGCGGGTATAGCGCCAGCCCCCGGCGTGGCTGCCTTGGGCGCGGATGACGAGATTGAGTATGAGGGATTTCTTGCTCATGATTGCGTCGTGCTCTTGCGCGTTGCGGCGCTCACCTCGTCACCGCCGGCAAGCCAAGACTTTGTCGCAGCGTCTGCCCCAGTGATGCCGCCTCGCGGAACACGCCGCGACGCTGAAGCTCGGGGACAAGCTTCTCGGTTATGTCGCGGACACCATCCGGGGCCACGATGGGCCCGACGACAAAACCGTCAGCACCGCCTTGCCGGTACCAGGCTTCGAGTTGGTCTGCCACGCTCGTCGCGGTCCCCACCAGCAGCAGGAAGCCGCGCGATGCGGATGCCTCCACCGCAAGATCCGCGATGCTGAGATTGTCCCGACGAGCGCGTTCCAGCAGAGCACGAGCACGACCGCTGTCTGCGGCGACAGCCGGCCAGCTCGCCGGCGTGGCTGTTCGATCCACTTGGCCGGCCTCCCAGCCCAAGGTCTTCTCGAGGTCGCGGATGGCCTCGTCGCTATCGATGTAAGGACGCAGGCGCGCGAAATCGGCCCAGGCGGCTTCTTCCGTTTCACCGATGACGATGATGGCCCCCGGCGTCACCAGGACATCCTCGGCGCGCCGCCCTACCGACCTGACCTGTTCCTTCACGGAATGATAGAAGGACTTTGCGTCTTCGAGATTGTTCTGGCGCGTGAAGACCACATCGGCATTGCGGGCGGCGAATTCCTTCCCGCCATCCGATACGACAGGGACGAAGAAGACGGGTCGCTCCTGTGATGTGCGTGATACGTTCAGAGCGCCGCGCACGGAGAAATAGGGTCCATCATGAGCGATGGGGTGTATCTTGGCCGCATCGACATAATGACCGGAGGCCCGATCGCGGATGACGGCGCCCTCATCCCAGGCGCCCCAGAGTTCATTCACCGTATCGAGAAAGTCCTGAGAGATCTTGTAACGATCCTCATAGGCGAAGCTTCGACCAGTCGTGTAGTTATTCCGCGCGGTGTTCTGGTAAAATGAAGTCAGGATGTTCCAGCCCATGCGTCCCTCGCTGATATGGTCGAGAGACGCCAGCGAGCGCGCGAGCGTGAAGGGATCCTGATAGAGGCTTGACGTACTGGGAATGAAACCGAGGCTACGCGTTTCCGCGGCGAGGGCGGCTGCGAGCACCTGCGGGTCGAGGGAGGGGGTCCAGCCGCGATCGATCCGGGCCGCGCCATCGAGGGAATCCCCGAGAAACATGAAGTGCAGATGCGCGTCCTCGCTCTGGCGCGCCAGGGCGCGGTAGTAGTCGAGCTTCTCGCGATCGTTGTCTGTCTCGCTGAGCCGCCAGCCTTCGCGATGCCCGCTGATGACGAAGAAGGACAGGCCGAGAACAAGTCCGTTGTGACCACTCATAGAGCGGATCTCCAACGGCTGGCTGTCGCTTTGGCCAAGCGTGGCATAGCGCTTATGCGATGGAAAAAGCGAGATAAGCTCATAAATATCAATGACATAGTAAAATCCATACCATTTCCGCTATTATCATTATAATCTCTATGGACTTTGTCAATAATTTAGATCACCCTGCCGGTGATGTGATTTTGATGCGGCTGCGCATGCCGCCATCCGCGAGGTATGGAAAAGGACGATGTTCACTCACAATCGCCGGAGCTTCCTGCTCGGCACTGTCGCGGCCGCGGGTGCGTTGGCCGCGCCGCGCGGTCTCCACGCCGCCGGGCCGCGTCATGGTGGCACCTTGACGCTTCTGACGTCAGATCCTCCGGTGATCCTGTCGTTGTTGAATACAGGCGCGGCGTCTTATGTCAGCGGCAAGGTTACGGAAGGTCTGTTGCGATATGAATTTGATTTGACGCCAAAGCCGGAACTGGCGATCAAGTGGTCGCTTAGCCCGGATGGGCTGGTCTATAGCTTCTCCTTGCGTCCACAGGTGAAGTGGCATGACGGCGCGGATTTCACATCTGCGGACGTCGCTTTTTCCATCGAAGCCGCGAAGAAGTACCATCCCCGCGGCGCGGCGACCTTCGCCAACGTAGTGGAAGTGCGAACGCCCGACGCCTTGACTGCCGAAATCGTCCTTTCCAAGCCTTCGCCTTACATTATCTCGGCTTTGGCGTCCCATGAGACGCCCATTCTTCCGAAGCATGTCTACAAGGATGGGCCGATCGACAAGAGCCCGAACAACAATGCGCCGATTGGCACCGGACCCTTCATCTTCAGGGAGTGGGAGCGCGGCAGCCACATCGTTTTCGAGCGTAACCCCAACTATTGGGATGCGCCAAAACCCTATCTCGACCGGGTTATCATCCGTGTCATCGCGGATGCTGCCGCCAGGACGATCGCGCTCGAGACGGGCGAGGCGCAGGCGTCGCAGGGCTCCCTGCTGGTTCTGAACGACGTGGCGCGTCTCCAGAAGAATACAGCGCTCGCCGCGGACGATAACGGCAACCAATATGACAACAGCATCACGCATTTCATCTTCAATCTGGATCGACCGCACTTCAAGGATGTTCGCGTCCGCCGCGCGGTTGCCCACGCCGTCGATCGCGAATTCATTCTCAAGAACGCGTGGTACGGTTACGGTGAATTGAGCCAGGGGCCGCTGAGCCCATTGCTCAGCCGTTATTATGACAAGACCCTCGTTCCCTATGCCTTCGATCCGAAGAAGGCGGAGGCGCTGCTGGACGAGGCGGGCTTCCCGCGTCAGGCTGATGGCGTCCGCTTTCGCATCACGCATGACTACATGCCGACGGCCGAAGCCTTCAAGACTGCCGCAGAGTATATCAAGCAGGCACTCGGCGCGGTCGGCATAGCTGTCACCATCCGCGCCCAGGATTTTGCCACCTACACGCGGCGGGTTTATACAGATCGCGATTTCGATCTCACCTACGGTTTCATGAGCACGACGTTCGATCCCTCGGTCGGCGTCCAGCGCCTGTTCTGGTCCAAGAATTTCAAGCCGGGCGTTCCCTTCTCCAATGGGGCACATTACAGCAACCCGGAGGTTGACGCATTGCTGGAGGCGGCCGCTGTCGAAGTCGATACGGAAAAGAGAATCGAGCAATTCCACAAGTTGCAGCAGATCATCCACACCGATCTGCCGGATCTCGGCATTCTGATTGTCAACGTGCCATCCATATTCGACAAGCGTTACAAAAACCTGATTACGACGGCTGATGGACTGCGTGCGAGTTTCGCCGACGTCTATGTCGAAAGTTGAGCACCATAGATTCTGAAGACAGCGGCCGGGTACGACCGCTGTTTCGAGGCATTTCGGCATGAACGGGTTGGATCGCGTTGGAAAGAGCCTGTTGCGGAACGCGCTGCAAGCCATACCGACGATCTTCGTCATCGTAACTCTGGGGTTCTTCCTGCTGCAGCTTGCGCCGGGCGACGCGGCGGACTATATCGCCGCGGAATCGGGGGCTGCGACAAGTGAAGGACTCGCTCAGATCCGTCGAACCTTCGGCCTCGACCTGCCACTGTTGACACAGCTCATTAATTACTACGGAAGTCTTGCTCATTTCAGCTTGGGCATTTCACCGCGCTATGGCATGCCCGTTGCCGACATGATCATGCAGCGCTTGCCGGGTACGCTGTTGTTGATGGGAATAGCCATCGTCGTCGCGCTTTTACTGGGACTTCTGACTGGAACGATCATGGCTCTCACCGCCGGGCGGTTGCCTGATCGCGTGCTGTCTGTGCTGTCACTGCTGTTTTATTCGATCCCCTCATTCTGGATCGGCCTGATGCTCATCATCCTTTTTTCCGTCAAGCTCGGCTGGTTGCCAAGCGGCGGCGCACGCAGCATCGGACCGAGCCTGGCGGGGTGGGATTGGCTGGCCGACCGCGCTCGCTTCCTCGTTCTGCCGGGCCTGTCGCTCGCACTCTACTACGTGGCGATTTATGCCCGCCTGACGCGCGCCTCTGTGCTGGAGGTCAGCACACAGGATCATGTACGCACAGCGATTGCGAAGGGCATGCCGATCGGGCGAGTGGTGCGCCGGCATATCCTGCGCAACGCCCTTACGCCTGTCACGACCGTCGCCGGCATGCATGTCGCTGGCATTCTCGGCGGGGCGGTTGTCGTCGAAACGGTCTTCAGCTGGCCAGGTATGGGGCGGCTTGCCTATGAGGCGATCCTGTCGCGGGAATACACGCTGCTGCTCGGCATCATGTTGATGAGCTCGCTCATGGTGATCGCCGTGAATGCGCTGTTCGACATCATCCAGTCGTTGCTCGATCCACGTGTGGAGGTCCGCTGATGAGTCTCGCGAATGTCTCGGCCGAGATGGGTGGGCAGCCCGCGATAGCGGATCTGGCGGCACCGTCCTCCGGGCGCGACATCCGTCGCCGGACCGTTCTGCGCGCCATCCTGCGCAATCCGGCGGCGGTTCTCGGGATCGCTCTGCTCGCCGTCATCATCGCGATGGCCTTGCTGGCGCCCATCATCGCTCCGGGTGATCCGCTAGGGATCGTCGGCCCGCCGCGTCTGTGGCCGGGCGAGAACGCCGCCTTTCCCCTCGGCACGGATGCGCTTGGGCGGGATGTTCTTTCCGGCGTCATCCACGGCGCCCGCGTCTCGCTGCTCGTCGGTCTTGCCTCCACCGCCCTCGGTATCATGGGTGGAATAGCCATCGGCGCGATTGCCGGCTTCTACGGGCGATGGGTCGATGATCTCATCGTGCGCTTCATCGAGATCTTCCAGACGATCCCAGGTTTTGTTTTGCTTGTGGTGCTTGTCGCGATCGCGCAACCCTCGATCACGACAGTCATCATCGGGATCGCGCTTGTGTCATGGGATACCATCGCACGGCTTGCCCGCTCCGAATTCAGGAGCTTGCGGGAGAAGGACTTCGTGGCTGCCGCTATTGGTGCGGGCTTCCGACATCGCCACATCATGCTGCGCGAGATATTCCCCAATGCGCTGCCTCCGCTGATGGTGACGGCATCGATCATGGTCGCTTCGGCGATCCTCAACGAATCCGCCTTGTCTTTCATGGGGCTTGGAGATCCCAACGTGATCTCCTGGGGATCGATGATCGGGTCGGGGCGGGAGCTTTTGCGGACGCATTGGTATTTGACCGCCATTCCCGGCGGCTTTGTCGCGCTCACCGTTCTTTCGCTGAATCTGATTGGCGATGGCCTGAATGATGCGCTCAATCCGCATCTGCGCGAGGCCCGTGGGATGAGCCGCCTGGTCGGCTTCTAACGGTTAGCGCTTTGCACGGGTAGGACCCCGACTATCAATCAGGCGCGATTCGCATTCCATAATGCGCCCTTATCGGATTCTCTCCCGCAGCTGGGTGGGTTCAAGTTTGAAGTGCGACTTGCGAGTGATGCCAAAGGGTTATCGGTCGCAAGGACAGCGCAATGAAACGCACCTACTCTCACATTGACCTGAACGATCGGCGCAAGATCGCCCAATGGCGTGGCGTTGGATTGAGCGTCGATGTCATCGCGGAGAAGCTCGGCCGGCATCGCTCGACGATTTTCCGGGAACTCCGACGCAACGCCTTCAGCGACAAGGACTGGCCGGAGCTCGACGGCTACCATTGCGTGACAGCGCATGACATGGCCCGCGAGCGGCGCGTCAGGCTCCGGAAGCTCGCGCGCTTCTCCCATATGCGCCAGTCGGTCATCGAACGGATTCAGCATGGCTGGTCGCCAGAACAGATTGCTGGCCGGATGAGGCTCGAGCGTCATCCGATCTCGGTCAGCCACGAGACGATCTACAAGTTTGCCTATTCGGTGGACGGTCAGGCCATTAAGCTCTGGCGGCATCTGCCGGAACACCGCGCGCGACGCCGTCCACGGCATGCGAGGCGCCGCCATGGCCAGCGCTTCAGCCCAGAGTTGAACATCCTGCGCCGCCCGGACATTGTCGCCGAGCGAAAGCAGTTCGGACACTGGGAGTGCGATCTCATCCAGTTCCGTCAGAAGTTCGGCAAGGCGAATGTGACGTCGCTGGTCGAGCGGGTCAGCCGGTTCGCCGTTCTCCTGCGCAATAATGACCGGCAGTCGCGGCCAATCATGGAGCGGCTCATCAGCGTCCTGCGGGCCCTGCCCCATCGCGCGCGCCGCTCGATCACCTTCGACCGCGGAACGGAATTCACCGACTGGCCCTATCTCCAGGCCGGGATCGGCTCTCAGACCTGGTTCTGCGACCCGCAGTCGCCCTGGCAGAAAGGCACCGTCGAGAACACGAACGGCCGGGCCAGGAAATGGCTCGCGAGAGACGTCGATCCTCTCTCTATCACCGACCAGGAGCTGAAGGACATTTGCGAACGCTTGAACACAACGCCGCGAAAGTGCCTTGGCTACAAAACGCCGGCCGAAGTCTTCCGACAGAAGCTCCTCGCCCAGATGCGGACGGGCCGATAGGATCGGACACCCGCAAGTCGCGCTTCAGCGAGAACTCATACTGAATGAGATTAGAGGATGAAGTGCGGCTTGACCTACGCAATGTCGCGGGTGGAACCATGAGCGCTAAGACGATCTGCCTCGGCCCCTGCAATCCGGCGCCCGTGGTGCAGGTCTATCCCCGCAGGAACGTTATTACGGTGTCTATGAACAGACGCTTGATCGCATCATCAACGCGCACTTGATCCAAGGTCACGCGGTCGCTGATCCGGCATACAAGCTTTCTCCGAAGAAACAAACGCTGCACGGCCAACAGCCGAGTTCCGGATAGCCGCTATAGCCTAGTTTACATTCCAGCATCCGCGGCAAGATCGTCGGAATTTCGTCACAACACCGGACTGTCTTTGAGTTGCCGCACATATGCGTCACCCTCACCACCGGAGTTCGCGCTGATCACGACTATGAATCGATGCGCGGTCTTTGATTCCGGATTTGAATTGGACGATGGAGATCTGCGGTGGGAGATTGGGACCGTCTTCAGCCGTGGATTTTGCCATGCCGGAACCGTCTATCCAATATCTTGTCCTGGAGAGGACGGACGCGGCGCACAACATCGCCCGTTACTATGTCCTGTCTCTTGAGCCGACGCTCTTCGCCGAGATGGCCCTTGTGCGCCGATGGGGCCGGATCGGGCGAGCGGGCGGACATCGCGTGGAATTTCACGAAACGCAAGCCGGCGCGACAGAGGCCTTGCAGACATGGCTCAAGCGGAAGCTGCGGCGTTCTTATAGGCTAACCGGAGCCTCGAAGAGGCCAGCTTGACGCTCCCGTCCCGCTAGGCCGAAGACCGGAAAGCTGCTCAAGCCCGATCTAATCATCGGGTTCGCCCGTGCAGCACCGGGTGTTGCGGCAGCGACATCCTATTCGACACCACCAGGACCTTCTTCAGTCCGCCGATTCCTGCGTCCTCCGTCTCGCCCTCTCCAGGCGCTGTTTGAACGCCCCGGGCTGAATCACGAAGCAATCCTCAACCCTCGCCACCTGCCGCGCATATGAGGCTTGCTTCGCGGCATATTCCCCGAGAGGCGGTGTGTTTGAGCCGGACACGACAGTCCGGCAATTGATCGAGCCTGTGCGCATCTTTCCGCGATGCTTGACCTCGATATAACGGGGCAGCACCGACGGCAACATGGACGCCTGATCCTTCCCGACCAACCAGAAGGACGAAATGAACAGGCGTGTGCCGTGGACCTTTCGTTTCTCGGGAAAAGGGGTGGCAAAGTCGATGAAGGCTGCCACCTTCGGCAGGCGCGAGGCTGGAACTGAATCGTTACCAAAGAGCCTGGTGCAGACCTCGCGGTAGAACGCGTTGAATGCTCTCATGCGTGAACGCGCAATCGGTTCGGTCCAGCAGATATCTTCGAATGAGATAATCACACAGAAGAGTTCCTTCTCATCTTCCGCTTGCGCAGGGCTCTCCAAAAGCCTCAGCAGATTGTCGATGCCGCATCGGAGCAACAGATGCGCATCTGGATCGGCTTGGCCTGTGCTACGACGACGACCTCCAAGAGTTGCACGGGACGGAGGAGCGGCCGACCGCCGCACCACTGGAACCCCGCCGACGAACTCAACTGTCATATTGCAATGTCCTTCTCCTGTTCTCTGATCTAGTGGTTCTTCCCATGCGAGTCTCTCTTCTGCAGGAAGCGAGCGTTCTGACCCGCCCACTCTTCGCGTTCCTCGGCTGTAAAGATTCGGACTACACCATGATCGCTGCTATCAAGGCTGGTGACCCCCACCCATTTGTTAGCGGAAACCCCGAGTTTCTTGATCCACGTTTTCTTCATGTATCTGTGTTGTTCTGGTCTTGCGTGTTTATGAACGATCATACGTCTTCCTTTGCTGATGATCTACAAATTTATTTAGTGCAACTTTCGTCGTTAGACGAGAACATATCGATATTATTTTTATCATCATCACTTACTATCTTTTTTTGCCGCGGGATGGACATAACGACCATCTCGCACTGCAAATACCAAAGGTATATTGCCTTCTTCCCACTCAGGCATTTTTTAGGGGCCCGATCGCTACCGACTTTATAGTCCCGCCATATCCGGCCCCCTCCCCCAAGGGCGAGCGGGGCTCGTCTGTAGCAAAGGCTAGCGTCTTTTGAGAAGGTGTGCCGGCAGAAACGGCTGCTGCACAGGGACGATACATCGCGGCTCAGGACAGCCGGTCTCCCATAAGATCGCCTTCCAGCGACCGGTAGAGCTGCGACCAGGCGCATTCTCCAGACATTCTGGCGGCGGCACCGGTTATATCCGCGACCTCCCGATCAACATCATCAAGGTCCAGGATGAAGGCAAACTCCGCAAGCGGGTTCTCGGACCAAAGAACGTGCCATGCCGATGTCCTACCCCACTCGTCGTCGATCGCATCCCAATGGGAGGGTAGCCAAAAGATACCTTCCATCCTGATGCCCCACCCTTCATCCGTCCTGTCCACGATAAAAACGTCCATGACAGGTCGTGCAGCCCCAGGGGTTGCTCCTGAAGCCATGAGCCATCGCTTCACAAGCTCCAAATGAAACCACAATGCGACATTGTCGAGCAAAGCTGGACCCTCAGCCCTGACGATCGCGGCCCTTTCTCCCGGTGAATTGCAGGGACCGATAAAATAGCGCAGCTCCTGCGCGCCAACTCCAAAGATTATCTGTTTGGTGATCGACTCCGGGTACTCTGCAGCCAGGCTGTGATATTTGCAAATCAGCCTCTCCTGCAGAGATTCTACGGATGAATGTGAGGTGTTAAAACTAATTTTCTTATTTTCATATAGCTTCATTTTCTTCTCCAATGATTAAATCCAAAATTTGTGAATCGAATTATTTATTCATATACGTTTGTTTTACAAATGCATCGATGCGAATCGAGAATGGATAATTCGGGATAGTACTGTCGCAGTATGGGCTGCGTCCCTGAACGGCTATGTCATGTTAACCTCTCCCTACCCTATACATCTACGCGCGGTGATATGCCTCGCACTACATTACCAACGAAAAGCTCAATGGTCGGAAAATCGCGTATGAGCAAAAACACATATTTTATTTCCGGCAATTTCTTGGGTATTTCCGCCAACCAGATTTTATTTCCTTGATCCGGATGGACAGATTGGCTCAAATCCAGTGATCTCCGGGCAATCTTCCACGACAATCCGCCGCACGTCTCCAAAAATAATTTTCGCTTCTCATAAGGCGGAGGATTTTCCTTGGAAATAAACCCGATTTTCCGGAAATACAGCTGCTTCTTCCGGTGCGTCACGGATTTTGACGCTGGCACGGTCCCCGATGATCGTTCTGGCAATCAAAACACGACGAGCAATTTCGCCGCGCTGAGATTTTGCCGTTAGAAACTGCCGTTCAAGAAGTTATCTGCACCAAAATCGGGCCGATTTTCAGACCCCGATTCCGACGGAAAAACGACGTGTTGCACATCGTCGTCCATATCGACATTTCCAGGCGCCGCAGGAGGACAAGCCCTCCAGCACGGCGAACCTGCACACTCAATGCCTGGATCTCGCCCGAGCGGTTGCATTCTTCAGTCAGGCGATGGTAGTAGCCTTGCAGCTTCAATGAGAAGCGACGCTGGGCCTCTTGAGCCGAAGGCGGATCGGATGGGGTGCCTCGATCCGTAGAATTTGAATTTTTAACGATTTCTGTAGCCATGTTTATCCTCTTACTGCTGGCCATTGTAATAATTAAGGTATTTTCGGCGCGTGAACGCCTGTTGTTCGACCGCTTCCCACGACAAGGAGGCAGGCCCAAGCAGATGCTTGGGATAATAATCGATCGATTTCTTGCGTTCTTTGTGTATTTTTCGACATTTCTCTATTACTTTTGTCATAAAAAACTCTCTCAGTATTTTTGATATTTCCATCATCAGAGTCCCCATCGGTTTGGTTTCGGCGTGATCGCTTGGCGGTGGATTGCCAGCCCACCTCCGTCAAAAACATGTGGTGATATCTCGTCAGCTCATCTGATCCTCCTGTTTCCTTGTTCTCATCGCAGAGCCGCCCGCGACCTAAGATGGGTGAGGCCACGTCGGCAGAGCCCCAAACGGAGGCTCATCGACGATGATAATCAAGCAACGCGCCATTTACGGCGTGTTCGCAGCCTGCATCTGATATGTGACGGAGCGGTCCAGTTTCCTCTTGCTCTTCTTTCTGCCTTGAGACTTGGGCCGGGGGTAGATTACGCAGGTCCGTGCGAAGTCGCATGTCGTGCGCGTGTGGTACAGGTCTTCCAGGATTGACTGAGCCACGTCTGCAATGGCGTTATCGGCGATGGGAGACACCTCGACTTGGCGAATTCCCCGTCTCCTACAGCCCACAGATCCGGCTAATTTATTCACGATGCGGGAAAATCGATCGACATACCCCGCACTCACGACCCACAACGAGCGGATGTGGACATGCTGGGCACCGACATCTCTTCTGGCGAGCCAATCGGACCTGCCAGCGTCGATCACAAAGCATGCCCGAGGCCTCATATGATCAAGGGCGACAGACGACTTTCGGCCCAGAATCGCCCTGCATACGCGATCGAAAAATGCCCCTCCGGCATCCATACGAGCGACGGACGCATCCCCGGAGCGTGGCCCTCCTTCAAAGAAGATCCTGACCTCAACGAATCGGCTGTCTTTATGGGATCCGGCATCGAAATGCGGGCCGGCGAAGAACTCTATAATATCATCTTGCGACTGATACTTATCAGAAAATTTTGTTACTGTATCCATTAATAACCTCTAATATGCAATTATACATCGCGCCTTCCAATATTGTCAAGCCCAATTGAACTGAAATACAAATAATCGGAATTCTTTCTGAAATATGCCTCCAACAACACTCTATGGCCGATCCGCCCGAGCCCCTAGCTGATTGGCCTATACTAACTCACGAACAACCTTATTATGCTTCTTGATTCGGCATTCGGCAAATTGTAAATTGATATATTATTGTTGTTTTCTATCACTAACCTAGTCGATCGAGGAAGAATGACATCTATCGGAAGTAAATGCCCGTTCTATACCTACGAATTGCCTTCTACCATCCGATGCAACCGCCTTAATCAGGGTGTCTGTTCTCGGCAGATGCTACGGTCCAGATTGTATGATGGCGACGCCTCCCCCTCGGATAGACCTCGAAGTCCTGCTCATAGCCAGGCGATTCGTTGTTATAGAAGCCAAGCTTCCTCGCGTAGGCTATGACCTTATAGAGTTCTTTTCTTTCAACAGACCGGATGTCGATGGTCTCAACACCTCTTTCAAGGCAGTATCTGCATCTCGCAGCCTCGGGTATGTGCTTCTCAATGAGCGCCCGTTGGTCATCCCTCACTGCCCATACAGAGTGAATGTGAATGTTCACGGGAGATACCAGACGATCGGCATATCTTGATCCCTCAGCATCAATCAAGGCCACAACCCTGGGAACAGCTTCAGATTGGCGATGGTGGTTCTTGCCTAAAGCCAATCGGCAAGTTTGGTTGTAGAGAACGCCAAATGTGTTCAGACGGTTGCGCGACAGATCTTTTACAAGGTTACGGACTGAGAACGTCACTGTCACAAAAAGGAAGCATGCGGCTGTCTCGTCTCCGTATGAAGCTGTGAGAAGATCCACAAAATGCGCGGTGAGAGCCTCATGACAGGCAAGAGATGGGTGGCGCTGTCGGAGATGTGTGATCCGTGATTTTTGTTTGCTAGGCTTGGAAAAGGATTGAAAGACGACGCCAGGGACGACCTTAGTTCCAACGTTAGCTTGTGTTAGTGATTCACATGAATCTATAATTGATTTGTCCATAAATAAATTCTCCATCTTCAAATATTTTTCGTTGTCAAAATGACATAGGTATAAATCCGCCTGTTCGACGTTTTGCCGAACATGCGTGGACAAGGATGAGGTTTATGGATCCAGATCGGAGGCTTGCCGTCGCGATGAATACCAATAACTTTATATTTACGGCGCTCGGCTGATGTTGCTGAGCTCAGTATCGAATTTTTTCAAAATTTCTTTAGCGGGACCATTTTGACCCCATGAACAAGAATAGTCATCATCCGCGGATGATGATCTCAATTGCATTCTCTGGCACACCAAGGGAAGCCGCCAACAGCTCCTTGGCTTGTCCTATAGTCAGGCAACCCGGCCCCGGAACAATCGTAAGAGACCCCGTCGGCAATGGGCCTGGGTTAACCGCCCCGCCTTTCTCCTGCCCAATCCTTGCCATCCCCCCAATCTTGCTCAGATCGCCGTGCCCGATGAACCGAGAGTGATGGCCACGACGGCCGAGCATAAGGCGCCCATATCCCAGCTGGTCGAGAATCCGAAAGCACCTGAACACTTCGGCTTGGAGCAGCCCCGCTCCCGCCGTCGCCTGGTCGACAGAGATTTCTCGTTCCTTTTTCCCAAGGCCGGCCAACCAATCGATTATACTGCGGAACGCCAGATCGTTGTCATAATGGGCCTGGATTTCCTCGTTCATTATTGTCTCTGCCGATGCACCCTGCATACCCTTCTCCCTGTAGGCAGAATACATAATCTAGGCATTGTTAGATGTCAATAGCTAGGTAATACTCTAAAGTTCTTTTTTAGAATCTGCTTAGGCGATTGATATAACCTTCCAGCTAAGATGGCGTTGTGCTAATTTCGTGGCGGATAAGGGTGCGTCGCCGATCTCGCCTCAGCCAATTCTGGCGACCAGGACAACGCCTGAAAATACCACAGCTCGGCGCACCACTCGCAAGCCAGCGAATGGCGAGCGACAGGCCGACCACCCATATTGGCTGGGCCTCACGAGGCCTGATCTCGCACCCGCATGAGGGTCTGCCGGCTGACCCCATATTTCCGCGCAGCCCCCGAAATGCTCATGCCTGCGTTCAGATCCGAACGAGCCGCTTCTCTCTGTTGCGAGGTCAGAAGCGATGGCCGGCCGAGGGTCTTGCCCTGTAATCTCGCGCGCTTGAGACCCGATTGGGTTCGCTCAATCAGAAGGTCGCGTTCGAATTGCGCCACGGCATTGAGAACATTCATGGTCATGGTCCCCGCGGAGCTTGTCAGATCGACACCCCCCAACGCCAGGCAATGGACCTTCACCCCCATAGCGCTCAACTTCGAGACCGTAGAACTGACATCGATGGCATCACGTCCCAGCCGGTCCAGTTTCGTGACGATCAACACGTCCCCCTTCTCCATCCGATCAAGGAGCCGGCTGAAGCCATCCCGTCTTGCAATAGCGACACTTCCTGAGACGGTCTCAGCAATGACCCGGTGGGCTTCTATTCGAAAACCAGCCGCTTCGATCTCGCGAATCTGGTTCTCCGTCGTCTGTCCTGTCGTTGAAACGCGTGCGTAGGCAAAAATCCGTGTCATGAATGTCCTTATAGGCTGTCCGAAATATGCAACCTGTCCATCGACCGGTCAAGCTACTTTATGGACATTCATGGAGACCTTGTCCAAAACCCTTCCTTTTCGGACAGGGCTTGGACAACGGAACACTAACAATCTGAACCGATCACAAAACAGGATTGACCCGCTGATTGAAGCGGATCAATGGGGATCTCAAAAGGATCAAGCCCGAGCTATGCGCGGCCTTTGTCCGGCGGGACGGCAATTTCGCGGAAATCAGAACGAGATCCACATATACGCACAAGGAATTTTCCGGAATCCTCACCGATTGTGGAATTCCTTGCAAGGATAGTGATGTCGAGAACGCATCTAGGAACAAGTCTAACGGGAAGACGATTTCTTATGGAAAATCCGGAGCATCAGAACGTGTCAAAGTATTATTGATCAAGTTGAGAGACGATCATTTCCGCGATCTCGATATCGACTTATTTCTCAAATGAGACGTCAACAGTGTTTCTCACAACGAAACCATGGTTTCTGATAGTGAGATGGTCTGATAGCGACTGGTATCTTGCTTGTGAGCCTCTCACAAATCGATAATTTTGCCCCGAGAATGCACGTTCGATAGGGGAGTATTGAGAACGAATATAAAATAAATCACCTTGGAATTCAGGTTAAGATCATATACAGAATAATTTTTAACTCACGCTGAATTATACCACCTCCCGTACAATATAATGCAACAGACACCCATACGGATATTGTACGGATAGTGGTGTTTGTGAATACATTTTTCGCCGGGTTATCTTCCGCCTTTGCCGGTCGTCGCGCAAAGGAATGCAAAGAGCTCCACCACTGTTCCTGGAGTCCTGGTGATTGCGACCGGCGAGGTAGAGTGGTTTAAGGGGAACGGTGTGATCTTGGCGGTGATTGCCGCGAATGCCCACTAGCCCAAAAGCCAACCTAATGGCTCAATGACCGCCTTGCACTATCAATCAGTCTGGATTGAGTTTCGAAATCGTCAATCTGCCGTCGCAGACTGGCCAATAGGGGTCGGACGTCGTCATGTCCGCAATCGAGCGGACCTAATTCGCGCAATCGCGCCTCCAAGCGAGCGATCCGAACCGCCATGCTATCCTTGAGGCTCCACAGTTCGGCAAGCCGCATCGCAACGTCGGGATCACCGATATAAGCAACAAGTCTCAAGCCCTTTTCAAGCTCGATTTCGATATTGGCGCCCTCAGCACGCACAAGCGGAAAGTCTCCCATAGTCCCCTCCCCCTTTTCATGGATCGACGTACGCCGAGCGTACCCCCTGTGAAACATGACGCTTCTGTGTCAGAATGGTCAGGTTCTAGCGAATGTTAACCATTTTGACAAACCGCTTTTGGGAAGGCTGGCGCGGTGGCTTCGACGACCGCCTGATCGGAGCTTACGGTAACGGCACAGGCTGCGTCATCCAGAGGCAACGACGGGCCCATAAATGCTACTTCCTTGGCTACAAATATTTAGAACAAACGAAATAATTTGAACCATCCTGTGGTCTGCCCCCTGAAAAGTGGTCCTCCCTGAAGTAGGCTCTTGAGCCGTTGGAGAGGACATTGGAATGCCCCAGAAGAAGCACAAGCCCGAAGAGATCGTCGCGAAGCTGCGCCAGGTTGATGTTTTGTTGTCACAAGGCCGATCGGTTGGCGAAGCGGTTCGCTCAATCGGTGTGACGCAGTTCACCTATTACCGCTGGCGCAAGGAGTTCGGTGGCCTGAAGGGCGACCAGGTGAAGCGCCTGAAAGAGCTCGAGAAAGAGAACGACCGGCTGCGCAAGGCGGTGTCGGACCTGACGCTGGAAAAGCTGATCCTGAAAGAGGCTGCCTCGGGAAACTTCTGAGCCCCGCCCGCCGCCGTCGCTGCGTCGACCATGTCATGGCGAAGTTCTCGGTGTCGGAGCGCTTTGCCTGCAAGGTCCTGGACCAGCATCGCTCGACCCAGCGCAAGAAGCTGAAAGGCCGGGCGGATGAAGAGGCACTGACGGCCGATATCATCCGGCTGGCTTCTCGGTATGGCCGCTATGGCTATCGCCGGATCACCGCGATGCTGCGCTTTGAGGGCTGGACGGTGAACGCCAAGCGTGTCGAGCGCATCTGGCGGCGGGAGGGGCTGAAGGTTCCGCAGAAGCAACCGAAGAGAGGCCGCCTCTGGATGAATGACGGATCGTGCGTCCGGCTTCGACCCGAGCACCCCAACCATGTCTGGTCCTACGATTTTGTCGAGGGCCGGACCCACAATGGCAGGAAGTTCCGCATGCTCAACATCATCGATGAGTTTACCCGGGCATGTCTGGCGATCCGCATCGATCGCAAGCTCAACTCGACCGACGTCATCGACGTTCTGTCGGACCTGTTCATCCTGCACGGCGTGCCTGGCCATGTTCGTTCCGACAACGTCCTATGTCGGGAAGCAGCTTTGGGCCTTGGCCAGCAGGTCTCATCGCGTCGGCGATGCGCCGACGTCGGTAATAAGCTGATCCAGATGGTTTCCACCGTCAACGGGATCGCTCCCAGCCATAGCAAACACAGGATCCAGCGGCACTGACGCGGCCGTGGTCCTCACCGTCCTCAAGACGAGATACGCACCCAGGTGGAAGGCCCGAACATTATCTACAGGGTCGCCTTCGGCGCCCTCACGGCACTTGCAGAGAGGGGTCCTTCCACCTGGCATCCGACCGCTCCAGGAACGGCCGGTATTCTGTCCCCGTCTTGACGACGGCATGCGCCACCCGCGCCATCTTGGCGGTAAGTGCGGTCATCGCCTTGCGACGGCGATCGGCATCGTCCGCGTGGCCGGCAACATAGCGGCCGAGCTTGTCGCGGAAGCTGTTATCGCGCTGGCGCGCGGCGACCTGCGCTGCCATCCAGAACGTTCGGCGCAGGCGGGCATTGCCGTACTTCGACAGCTTGGTCCGGCCGCGGAAGGTGCCGGATTGGCAGGTCGCGAGGTCGAGGCCGCAGAACTTCAGGAACTGCCGGTGATGGCCGAACCTGCGCAGGTCTCCAGCCTCGGCCAGGATCGTCAGAGCGTTGATCGGTCCGATTCCCGGGATCTGCCGCAGCAGCCGGTAATCATGATGATCGGCCAGCGTGGCCTGTGCGATCTCCTCGATCCGGTTGCGCTCCCGGATCAGGCCTCGCGCTTGGGCGACGATCATGCGGAACATCGTGATCGCCGCACTCTCCTCCAACACCGGCAACGCGATCGATGAGCAGGCCGTCTCGTAGATATCGTTGATCAGCCGAGCCTTGGAGACCTTGCGGCCGACCAGAGGCCAAGCCTCGGCCACGAACGCTTCCCGCTCCAATGTGGTGATGCTGCCGGGCGTCGGGAAACGCTCGATCAGCGCCAGGAACCAATCCGAGCGGCTGTTGCCGGCGAAGCGGGCTATCTCCGGAAAATACAGCGGCAGATAATGCGTCAGGATGCGGTGCCAGGTCTGCGTCTTGGCCTTCGAGATCGTCTCGTGCGTCTTCGACAGCTCCTGCAGGTCGTTGATGCCGGCGGCCAGCGGATCGACATAGGCCTGCGTGGCGCCGATCCGCAACATGTGCAGGATCACCTGGGCATCCTTGGGATCGTTCTTGTCCCAGCCGTTGTGCAGAGCCTCTCGAGTCCGGGCGAGCGCGACCGAGGAGATTAGCCGCAGCTCGAAGCCTGCCGTCAGCAGTCGGTGGGCGAGCGTGCGATGGTAGTTGCCGGTCGCCTCGAAGCCGACGAGGATCGGTCGTCCGATCGCAGAAAGCTCAACAGCCAGGCGCTCGTAGTCCTGCTTGGTCGCCATCAAGGTCATCCGCCGGCGTCGACCACCCTCAGGTCGTTCGATCAGGACCTCCTGACGATGCTTGGACATGTCGATCGCTACCAGCACGGCGCCGGTGGGAGTAGAAAAGCGCTTGGTCATGGTCGGCCTCTCTCCAAAGTGTTGTCTCGACAACCTCACTTTAGAGACCTGCTGGCCGGTCATGACCGCCGTGACGGCGCGCTGCGCTACGCAAGGCTTCGCGCGCCGTCAGCCAACGGTCGAGCCTCTTCCCAATGTGCTATGGTCCGGAGTTCATCGCCAAAGCCGTGCGGGATTGGATTGCCGCTGTCGGCGCAAAGACCGCCTTCATCGAACCGGGAAGTCCTTGGGAGAACGGCTACTGCGAGAGCTTCAACTCGAAGCTTCGCGATGAACTGCTCAATGGCGAGACCTTCTACAGCCTCGCCGAGGCCCGGATCATCATCGAGCAATGGCGACGCTACTACAACACCGAGCGGCCGCACTCATCGCTGGGATACAAACCGCCGGCGCCGGAGGCCCTCATATGGCCGTCGAAACCCGGCAAAGCGGCACCATCATCGGCTCTGCCGCTGGCCGATAAGCCCATCATGCATTAAGACTGAAACCGGACCACCTCATAGGGGCAGGCCAGTCGCTGAAGCAGACGCAGCGGAGCGTAGATTACATCTATGGCTGATGCGGCGTCCCGCCGGAGGCTAGGTGCCGAAGGACGAATCGAGGCCGATCAACCTAGCAGCTCATGTCTTTGGACGAGGCATTGACCGTGTGCTTCGCGTTGGTGTGCTGTAGGAGAGCCCAGTATGGTGCGCCACGTCGCGATGCCGGCAGAGGTAACTCTGGCTTCACCGGACTATATGGCGCAGTCCGGTCTTCCCGACAGCACTGATGCACTTCTGAATCGCCACCGTATGACGGGTTTCCAATCCACCGCGGCAGACGGTCTGCTCCCACCCGAGTTCGTCGCGGATAGAGATGTCCGTCCGCTCGTGCTGCCGACGACCATTGCGGTGAGCGCGGCCGCAAGCTAAGCGGCAGCGGGCAAACTCGGGCAGGGACCGATGGCGAGAAGCTACGCGCCCTAACTCCCTAATTAGTTGATAATATTGATACAAATATCGAAGCGGTAGCAATACGTCTGTTAATTTCCGCAACAGGAATAGCGATTTTGTCGCGTGAGATCCCCCCCCGATATGACCAACTGGTGCGTGGTGAGCTCCCACGGCGAGCCCTTGCTACGTCGTGTGCTGAACGGTCGGGGCAGAAGCGCGACGCGTCGGCTCAAGCCGCTAAAACCTAGGAATGTTAACACAGGCTCGTCAGAGGCACGCCAGACCGACCGGCGTAAGGGCCGCCTTACCAACGCGAGCTACCTCCTTGCATCGCGGAAGCGATATATCATACACGCCTGCAAAGGACCGTTTTCTCTTGTCTGATGAAATTGTACAAAGGGCCTCGAATCGGTTCTGGATGTCATTTGTCACAGTGGACTGCACTGGCGGGACAAAGCTGACTTCAGTAGGGGTCACCGGCGAGATCAGGCGTCCGGGCGACGAGAAGCGGCGCCAACACCGGAATTCCCAAGCTTTTGAGGGTTTCGTCAGTCTGAGCCACGAACCGTGCACTGCGCGGCTGATGATTGAGCATTCGGCGCAGATCGATCGCAACGTCGTCGTTTTCACGGGCCAGCATGGTGATGTTCTCGATTTCGATGGGCATCAGTTGGAAATCCCGCACGAGAACGGCAGGCGAGACGGCCCGTGACGCTTCAGCCTCCAATGGGCGCGTGGATGCTTTCAAAGGCTGGAAGCCCGCCCTGATCAGCGGCCGCATGGCCAAGGCAGCGACTTTCAGCACGTTCGCCCGCTCCAAACGACCCAACTTCTCGTAAATACCCCAGCGCCCCAGGGCATGGCGATAGGGCAGGCCTGCTGCTTCCCACGCAGCCTCAATTATCGGACGTGCCACATCCTTCATGCGGCGCGGGCGGCAGATCTCGTCGATAACGCCACGCAGAACACGAAGCCAAAGGCCTCCGTGAACAAGGCGGCCACCGGGCAACTGTACCCTGCCCTTCGTAACGGCCTGCAGGGTCAACCCGTCGAGCGCCGCGAGTTCTGTGGCGGTTTCCTTGGAAACTGGATACTCGGATTGTTCGGCGGGACTGGCAGCGTGCAGCAGGACGCCGTGCTTCGGGCAACTCGCCATCCAGTTCGCTCGCCAATGTAGCCGGCCGAAACGCTGCCGATCGCCCCGCAGGCATTCAATGCACCCGATCATCTTGCCGTCGGCGAGATCGTCCGAGATCCAAGGGAGCCACCAAGCAGCCCGCGCCGGGCGCACTCGCAACGCCGGATTCTCAAAGATACCAAACTGACAGCAATAGGCTCGAAAGATGTCGCCTCGCGGCGACAGACTGTCCAACAGATAGGGCACATAGGCCGCCATCGTCATGGCCCGGATCCGACCAATAGCAACACCTGTGCGTTCCGCCAGCTTCTGGATCAAAAGAGCCGATGGCCAGAAATCCGCCAATTCGATATCCGGCCTGTTGATCCCCAGGGCTGCTTCAGCGAATTCGCCGACGCCCATGTCATAAGCATCAGCGAGCCGCCACAGCCATGAAGACAAAGCTTCTTGCGGCAATGGCTGAGGATGAATCGGCAGCCTTGTCGCCATCCTCAGACCAGAAGCTTCTCGGTGAGACGTCGGCGGTCTGCCGGACCTTGGTATTTCATCTGGCGGAGCGACCGCTGATTGATCGCCTCCTCCCCGCCTTCGACCGCGGCAACCGCAGCCGAACGCAACAGAGCAGCTATTTCCCCTATGGTCCCGCCTGTGCGGGCCAAAATCCAGCTCTGCAGATCGGCCGAGTTGAGAAATGACGGCTTACGAAGCGGGAACGTCGCCACGAAGCTCTGGATCAGCCGGTTGAGTTCGTCTCCCTCGTCCCACGCCGGCAGGATGATCGGATGAAACCGGTTTTCAAGCTGCGGATCGGTCCGGATGGCGAGATAGGCGTCCCTCGTCCCTGCCCCGATAATCGGAATTCTCAGTTCGTTGCCGAGAAACCGCAACAGGTTGAGAAATTCCCGCTGTGCCGGTGCGGTACCCGCCAGAAGATTGTGCAGTTCGTCGATGATGAGGATTTGTGCGCCAACCCTCTTAAGGATCGACAACGCCAGCGCTTCAAGATCATGCTTGCGGGCCGTCCTTCGAACCGGCGCTCCCAAAACCTCCAGGAGATGCTGGTAGAAGCGCGCAACCCCCGGATCGGTAAGCATCTGCACCACGACAACAGGGATGTTTTCCTCATCACGGCCGGGCAAGGCAGGCGGCGTATGATCGCGTCGGAATTTTTCGATGATCATCGACTTGCCGTTGTTTGTTGGCCCCAGCAGGAGAAAGCACTGAGGCCGAACGCGGCCTGGTTCGTTTTCAATCGCGGCACTGAGCAGATCGAGCGCAGCCTGTGCCTGCGGGTAGCCGATCCACCATTGGCCACGGATGAAGGCAATTCGTTGCGCGTCGTCTGCGGCGGCAATCTCTCGCAGATCGCGAGAAAGGTGGCTGAGATCGCTCATCACCATCTTTCCATCGGAAATGGCACCAAGTCGGCAGCCTGATCATCGCCGGCGAGCTCGGTTTCGATCGCCGGCATGACAGCCACGCGATCCACCGACGATTCTGGCACCGGCGTCTGTCGCGCCAACTGGCGCCGGGCCGCTCTGGATTTCTTTGCTGCGGTCTTCACCAGCCCACGCTGCTGTTCGACCGTCCTGAAGATACCCTCTTCATCGACCTGAGCCCGACCGCCAGCTTTGATCATCTGGACGGCCTGCCGATGCTCAAAAAGCGAGATTCCCGGCCTTTCCAGACGCCGGCAAGGCACCGTCACGTAGCTGCGGCCGTCCGGCTCGAGTACAAATATCTGCGATAGATCGCGAGGATCGCGACGGATCAGGAAGGACCGGCAACGATCCCTATTCGCTATCCACGGGCGCAAAACATCTGAATAGTAAGTGATGTGGTCGAGCGTGAAGCCATCGCGCTGGATCGTCCGGCGCACGACAGGCAGGAAATCGACCAGGTATTCGCGGCTATTGGCAACTGGTCGCGGGTCGCCATGCTCGGCAATTCCACGCTTCCACCGCGCGAGCGGCGGCTCCATGATCCCTTCGTGGACCTCGTGATGGTAGCGTCCGCTGATCGCCAGAGCCAGCCAATGCTCCAGCTCGGACAACGTTAGAACCGCAGTTGCATCGCTGTCATAGGTTCCCCGTTCGGTCGGATTTGAGAACGTCGTGCCGGGCAGATCATGGATAAGGCCCATCAATGTGCCGATCAGACGCTCGATGACCCCGCCGAAATGAGGTTGGCCCTTCGGGCGATATTCGAGGCCGATCCCATGCTGCTGACAGCCACGAGCGAGAGCTTCGCCATGAAACTCCGCAGCATTGTCAAGATGCAGGAGACGCGGAACACCTGCGATCGGCCACTCCGTATCGAGGCCGAGGCCGTCGAGATAGGCCCTCTTCTCAACGCCAGAGTGGGCGAGGCACAAACCGACACTCGTTGCGGACGGCGCCTCGAACGACACCAGAAAGCCGGTGATGCAACGGCTGTAGACGTCGATCGCTACCGTCAGCCACGGCCGCCCGACCGGGAGGCGGCTGATTTCGTCCACCAGAATGATATCGACCGGCGTGTGATCGATCTGGACGATGTCGAGCGGTCCCGTCGCGACAGGCCCATGGCCCGCGGCCGACGTCAGCCGCCTTGCTGCGCTGCTGCGCGGGCCGTCACGACGCCGCGCTACCTCTTCAGCCCGAATCGTCTCCAGACGACGGCGGATCGTTTTCGCCGAAGGAGCCGGCAATCCGGCCTTTTTGCATCGGAGTTGAACTTCCTCGACGAGACGGACAATCCGACGCTTTTGCCTCGTCAGGTAGGTGTCGTAGATTGCGGCGGTGACAATGTCGTCCACCCGCGCCGGCATTCTGGATCGGCCTCGGCCGCCGGATGGCTTTCCAGGAGCCAGCGAACTCATCAATCCACCTGAGGCCCGAAACCGGGCGACAAGCGTGTAGACCGATCTGGTGCTCATCGCCAGCAGATCTGCCGCAGAACGTGCATCAACGGCTGAGACGAGTT
>NZ_JAHBRX010000004.1 GCF_018398335.1 Chelatococcus sp. HY11 | reverse complement strand
AAGCCGAGCGGCGTGCATGCCGCCCGTTGTTGCACCTCCGTGTGCAGCCTTTGCACCGCTCCCGCTGCCACGGGATGGAACGAGAAGCCGCGGCCAGTACTCGCAAAGCACAGACTCGACCGCGGTGATCCGATCTTTGGCATCCTGATCGGGCAGCCGCACAAACCTCCTCGATGCTGATCGAGTTCGACCCGCCCCGACGCTTCGGGGCTCGGCGCGCGCCGTCTCGGTGCGCTCAATCAGCACGCCTGCCACCTGCAGGCACGATGAGGACTAACGACCATGAACAGACGCAGATTTCTTCACTCAGTGATGAGCGGCGCCGCGGCCCTTGGCGCCGCTACACTTGCCCGCCCCGCCCTCGGCGGGGCTCAGACGCCAGGCGCCCCTTCTCCCGTCAAGCTCGCTGCAGCCAGCCGCTCGATCGAGGTCAAAGGCCGCGCCGCACGCGTCTTCGGCCTTTTGCAGCCCAATGGCGTGCCCGGCCTGACGTTGGACGCCGAGGCCGTCTTCGACGTCGAGCTCTCGAACCAACTCGACCAGCCGACGCTGGTCCATTGGCATGGCCTCACACCGCCGTGGGAGTCCGACGGCGTGCCCGACAACCCGCAGCCCCTGCTCAAACCCGCAAGTAGCCATCGGTACACCTTCCCGGTCGGCGAGGGCGGCACGCACTGGATGCACGCGCACACGCTTCAGGAGCAGAACCTGCTTGCCGCGCCGCTCATCGTTCGCCGCGCCGCCGATCGGGCGCGCGACGAACAGGAGGTCGTCATCCTGCTGCATGATTTTTCCTTCACGCCGGTCGAGGAACTGCTCGCGCGGTTAAAGCAAGGCAGGGGTCATGGCGCAGCGAAAGGATCAGCCGGCATGGCCGGCATGCCGATGATGAACCATTCCGGTATGGGACATGGCGACATGGGCAAGATGCCGATGGCGGGGATGCCCGGCATGCAAATGGCCGCGATGGACCTCAACGACATCGACTACGACGCCTATCTCGCCAACGATCGGACGCTCGACGACCCCGAGATCGTGCGCGTTGAAAGGAGCGGCCGCGTGCGCCTGCGTATCATCAATGGCGCAACCGCGACGGGTTTCACGATCGACACCGGCGCGCTCAAGGGCACACTGCTCGCAGTCGACGGTCAGGACGTCCTGCCGATCTCCGCCTCGATCTTCCCGGTCAGCATGGGCCAACGCCTCGACATCGCCCTGTCGCTGCCGCCGGGAGAAGGCGCCTATCCCGTCCTTGCGCTACGCGAGGGCGCGGTAGAACGAACAGGGGTGATCCTGGCCACGTCCGGGTCTACGGTGAAACGACTTGCCAGTACCGGCGACGCTGCCGGGCCGATCGTCGGGTCTGAGCTCGAACAGCGGCTACGCGCGCGCAATCCCCTCGACGCGAAGCCGGCGGATCGCCGGTTCACCCTCACGCTCACAGGCCAGATGCTAGGCTACGCCTGGTCTATCGAGGGCGGCGATGAGCTGCGCGCGCGCCGGCGCCAGCGCATCGAGATCACCATGCGCAATGCCTCGATGATGTCGCATCCTATGCATCTGCACGGCCACCATTTCCAGGTGATCGCCATTAACGGTGCCAAGCGCGCGGGCGCAGTCCGCGATACGGTCCTGGTGCCGCCAGGCGACTCGATGACGATCGTCTTCGACGCCAACAATCCCGGCACATGGCCGTTGCATTGCCATCACCTGTACCACATGGCGACCGGCATGATGGCATACGTGACTTACGAGGATCTCGGCTAGACCGCGATACCTGATGCCGGCGCCCTCGTCGGCATCAGGGCCGTCGGCTCGCCTGCAACCCGATCCGGGCTTCTTTTCGGCGCTGCCGCCCTGGCGCGAGCGCGCAGCCCGCGGCATGGGCGACCTGCCGCAACCTTAACCTTGATCAAAGTTAAGCGCGCCGGACGCTGGCAATCAGGTGGCACGCTCCCGCCAAGGCCCCAACCAAGCTGCGGCGACGTGATCTCCGTAACTTGTCGAAGGATATCCGCAATGACACAGCGCAATCCCGTCCGCGTCGCGGTGAACGGCTTCGGCGTAATCGGCAAGCGCGTGGTCGACGCCGTACGCGTCCAGGATGACATGGAGCTCGTCGGGGTGTCTGATATTGCCAGCGACTGGCGTCTGCGCTCGCTAGAACAGAAGGCGATCCCGTTCTACGCGGCCTCCGATGAGACGGTTGGCCCGATGAGGGACGCCGGCTTGCCGGTCGCCGGCACGCTCGATGCGCTGCTCCAGACGGCGGACATCGTGGTCGACTGCACGCCCAAGCGCGTCGCCGCGACCAACGTCGAACGGTACCGCGCCCAAGGCATCAAGTTCATCGTCCATGGCGGCGAGAAACACGCCGTGACCGGACACTCTTTCGTCGCAGAAAGCTCCTTTGCAAGCGCGATCGGCCGCCAATCGACGCGCGTCGTGTCCTGCAATACGACCTCCATCGTCCGCACGCTTTCCGCCCTGAAGCGCGCCGGCCTCCTGAAACACGCGCGCGGCACACTGCTGAGGCGCGCTACCGATCCGTGGGAGAGCCATAAAGGCGGGATCATGAACACGCTCGTGCCCGAGCCCGAGATCCCGAGTCATCAGGGACCCGATGCCCAGAGCGTCGATCCCGACCTCGATGTGGTGACCATGGCCGTCAAGGTTCCCGAGACGTTGGCGCATCTCCACTACTGGTCCGTCCAGTTGACCCGCGCGGCCGAAAAAGAGGAGGTCCTCGACGCTTTCCGTGCTTCGTCGCGGATCGCCCTGATCCGAACCACGGACGGGCTCACCGCGATCAATACCGTGAAGGAGCTGATGGCCGACCTCGGCCGGCCGCACGACAATCTCTACGAGGTGGCGCTCTGGGAAGACATGCTGCGCACGAAAGGCGACGAGCTGTTTTACGCCTACATGGTCGACAACCAGGCGATCGTCATTCCCGAGACGATCGATGCGGTCCGCGCTCTGACCGGCCTCGCATCGGATGCCGCGTCTTCGATCGCGCTGACGAACGCCTCGCTCGGCATCCGGCAGCGGTTCTTCTGACGCGATGCGCGGCGTCGGCCGATAGCCGCGGCCAAAGCGTGTGAGCTCCCGGCTCTTCAACATCGTCGCCGCCGCAATCTCATTGACGCCGCGTTATCTCGCCGAGCGGCGCCGCGGCGTCACCGCGCCTCGGCCTTGCCGGTTCGCCCTGCGCCAGACGTTCGATGATCTCGGCGGAACCTTCATCGGGATCGGTCAGGCCCACGGCATGCGCCCTGACCTGTCCCGGACTATCTCAAGCAACTGCGCGACCTGCGCGAACGTGCCCGGCCATTCTCCGCGGCAGAGGCGAAGGCGGAGTTCGAGGGCGCGTTGCGCCCGGCCCTCGAGCAGGCAGGGCGTGACATCGTTAATTTGTTCCACCGGCGTGAGGCGGTCGATAATCTTTCCGTTCCAGCGGTTTGAGATGCACCAGATTTTGCCCGCGATGCATGTGGACGTTGAGGCGGAATGAGTTTCCAACCCGCTCCGACCGCTCGATAAAAAGCGCCGCGATGTCGGGCGGGCACAGTTCGGTCACGGTGAAGCGAAAAAGCGCCAGCCAACGCTGGAAATGCACATCGCCCAGTTCCGTCAACGCAAGATGCTTTGGCATTGGCCGGCCATGATAGCGCCCGCTACCAAGCAGCATCGAGCTCCAGAAATCCGTAATGGTATCCAGATGTGCCTGCCACTGCTCATCCGCAACGGCATTCCGGAACACCGGTCCGATGATATCGTCTACCCGTGCCAGCGCGTAGAACCGACTGACAACGGCGCGGATCATAGCTTCGTCCATCCTGGCTGCCGGCGACGTGTTGACAGCCGCGGTTCGCAAACCGGAAAGCATGAGCGATCTGACCGAGAGATATGGCGAACGACTGGTGGTCGAAAAACTCGACGTCACTGTTACCGGCGACATCGCGCCGGTCGTCGCCCGGGCGCAAGCTCGGCGACCCGTGGACATCGTGGTCAACAACGCGGGCGGCGGCGTTATTGGCGCGACCGAGGAGATGTCGGACGCGGACATCGAGGAGCAGATCGCGCTCAACCTGATGGCACCCGTCCACATCACTCGCGCGTTCATTCCCGCCATGCGCGAACGCCGCAGTGGTCGGATCATCCAAATCTCGAGCGCCAGCGGCCAAGGCTCTCTTCCTACCAGCAGTATGTATCATGCCGCCAAATGGGGGCTGGAGGGCTTCAGCGAATGCCTGCGGCAGGAACTCGAGCCGTTCGACGTCTTCGTCACGCTGATTGAACCGGGCGGCGTACGCAGCAGCTTCGGGGGCAATCTGAAGTTCGCTTCGGCGATCGCCGCCTATCGCGACACTCCCGCCGGCGCCATGCGCAGTCTCTTCGAGAGCGCCGGCGATGAACTCTACACGCTCGATCCGCAGAAGATCGCCCAGGCCATCTTCGAGATCGCAACGAGCGAACGACCTCCCGTGCGTGTGACCCTGGGCGGCGACGCCTATGAGGTGGTTCAAAATGCGTGGCAATCGCGACTGGCCTTCCTGCAATCCCAAGAGCAGCTCGCCCGGTCCGTCGCCTTCGACGACTGAGCCTCGCCCGTCGAGCAGTTCGGTCAAAGAACGATGGCAGCTTGAACGACGAGCGCGGGAGCACGCACCCGGCTTGTCGCCCCGCTACGATGTGCGTCGTCACGCCGGACCGGCACGTCGGATCAGCGCGATGATATGTGGCGTCTATGCCAGATCATCGCCAGCAAATAGGCGGAAATGACGGCGCCCCCAAAGCAGAACACCGAGATATAGGCGTAGGAGAAGAACACATAGGTGACGACGAGGACGCCGGCGACGAGCAGGCCGAAAATCTTGATCCCCCAGTCGCGCACCAGGAGGAACGGCACGATGATGACGGTGACGTAGATCGCATAGGTCACAACCCGCGAGACAAGCCCGTCAAGCAGATTGACGTCCTGGTAGCGGACCGCCCAGCGCAGGTACGTCGTCGTCAGCCAGCCGTCGTGGACAAAGTATGGGATGAACTGCAGGCCGCCCAGCATTGAGCCCGCGATGACGAACAAAAGGATGAGGTTCCGGCGCCCACCGCTCTCCAGGCTGTAGGCCGACAGAGGTACCCAGATCGGCCAGGCAATCCAGGTGAAGAACATATAAAGCAGGGAATATTGGGCGACGTGATGCAGGTTGCCAGCACGGCCCTCGATCCAGACAATTCCCTCCACCAATTGCTGCAGGCCGAAAAGAAATGGCAGTGTAGCGATCATCACATAGCGGCGATCCTGCCGCCATGCCGACGCGCCGGCAACCGCGCCGGCCGGGATGAGGATGGCGGCGGCGCCCAGACTGACCTGTGCAGACAGGCACATCTCAGGCTACCCCGACGAGATTGACCGGGCGACCGGCCGCAAAGCCTTCGACGTTGGCAAGGGTGGTGTCGATGATACGTCGCAGCGCCGCGTCGGTGTTGTAAGCGTTGTGCGGCGTGACCAGAACGTTCGGAAAGCGCAGCAGCACGTGGTTGGCGACAAGCGCCTTGAGATCAACCGCGTCGACCGTCATGTCCTGGCGGAAGATCTCGGCCTCCTCGCGGATCAGCGGCTCCTGCGGCAGCACGTCGAGACCGGCCGCGCGCAACTTGCCGCTTGCCAGCGCCCGCACCAGCGCCTCTGTGTCGACCACATTGCCGCGCGCCGTGTTGATGAGGATGGCCCCCTCCTTCATGGCCTCGAACTGCCGTGCGCCGATCAACCCCGCCGTCGTGGACGATGACGGCACATGCAGCGTCACCACATCGGCCTGCGCCAGGACTGCGTCGAGGGGGCCATAGGTGAATCCCCACCGTGTCGCCGCGGCAGCGTCCTGGATTTGATCGAATGCGACGACACGCATGCCGAAGCCGCGCGCGATCTCGATCGTGCGGCGCCCGATGCGCCCTGTCCCGACAACCGCGATGACCTTGTCACGCAATTCGAGGCCGCGCGTGCCGGCCATTGAGAAGCCGCCGCGTCGCGTGAGCGCGACGCTCTCAACGATGTTGCGCGCCAGCGCTAACAGCAGAGCGAAGGCATGTTCGGCGACTGTCGCATCCCCGTAATCCGGCACGTTGGCAATGGCGACGCCGTGCTGCCGGCAGGCGGCCAGGTCGATATGGTCGTATCCCGCCGAACGGGTTGCGATGAGCTTCAGCTCGGGCAGTCGATGGATGATGCCCGCATCGAGGCGGGAGGCCACGAAAGGACTGATCACCTCCGCGTCCTTGAACTCGCCGACCGTAGTGATGTTGAGCGGAACTGTCGTGCAACGGACGTCGTGCTGACGCATCAATCTAGCGCAGGCTTTCTTCTCCCAGTCCTCCGCCTCGAACAGAACAACCCTCATCCAGGCTCCTTCTCGACTGTCAAATCATCCTTAAATCCCGATCCCACCACGCTGTCGACCACCATCCGCACGACTTCGATCTCCTCCTGGGAGCGCATGGCGCCGGTTACGTGCACCCGGCCGGCCGTGACATGGAGCTCCGGCTGCCGGTCCAGCACGGTGCCAGCCTCCTCGAGCCGTGCCCGCAACGCCCGCAATACGGCCGCATCACCCTTGACCTCGGCGTCGGGACCGCCGGCCGAAATGACCTTGAGCAGGTCTGCCCGGCTGACGATGCCCACCAGTCGTGCGCCGCGCAGCACCGGCAGCCGTTTGATCCGATGAGCGCCGAGCAGCTGCGCCACCTGCGACAGCGGCTCATCCTCCTCGATCGTCAGGAGCGGCGACGACATGAGCGCGCCGACCTTCCAGCTCCGGCTTCGGACATAGGCGCGGGCGCGCGCTTCCACGCCCCCGTCTGCGAGGGGCGTTCCAAGCTCGGAGCGCCGCAGCAGGTCGCCTTCGGTAATCAGGCCGACCAGGGCCCGGGCGTCATCCAGCACCGGAAGGCCACTCACATGTTCACTGAGCATGATCTGCGCGGCGTGCCAGACGCTGTGCTCGGGGCTGATCGTGACCAACCGGGTCGACATCACATCCCGCACGCGCATCGTCCGTCTCCCCGTCAACGCAAGTAGGCTTCGGTGACGTAGCGCCGAATCATCCGATGAGAGTTGAAGGACGGGCCGATCTTGCTGATCGCCTGCTTCATCATCCAGATCCAATGGCCGCGATCACCGTCGTAAAGCGGAAGCACCACGTCCCTGAGCTTGTCGTACAGAGCGACCGCGTCATTCGCGTGGGCGCCATTGCTGGGGATCGACCAGCCTGTCACGCCGTCGACGCAACCCTCGATCCACCAGCCATCAAGGACGCTGAGATTGAGGACGCCGTTGAGCGCGGCCTTCATCCCGCTGGTGCCGGAGGCCTCGAGCGGCGGCAGCGGCGTATTCAGCCAGACATCGCAACCAGCGACCAGCGCCGCCGCGATGTCGAGATTGTAGCCCGGCACGAACACTGCCGGGACCACACCGTCCAGCGTCTCGATATGCGCACCAAGCGCGCGGATCGCCTCTTGCCCGCCGCCGTCGCCTGGATGCGCGAGGCCGGCCAGCACGATCTGAAACGGACGGTCTTTCGCTATCTCGCGCAACCGGTCCAGGTCGGAGAAGATCATCTCCGGGCGCTTGTAGGCGGTCATGCGCCGCGCATAGCCGATCAACGGCAGATCGGCACGCAGCTGTTTACCCGTCGCCTGGGCGATGCCCGCCAAGAGATCGCGCTTGGCGTTTTCGTGCGCCGCCCAGAGCGCACCGTTGTCTACCTGGTCGGCGAAGGCGAGGACTTCGGGCTCATGCGCCCAATTCGAGAACTGCTGCTCGAAGAGCGTTGCGATGGCGCCATGCGTCCATCGATGGACATGGACGCCATTCGTGATCGAAGCGATCTGATAGCCTGGAAAGAGTTTGCGCGTCGTCTCCGCATGCCGGCGGGCGACGCCGTTCACATAGCCGCTGAGGTTCAGCGCCAGCCGCGTCATGTTGAGATGATCGATGCCGGCCAGATGCGTCAGGACATCACGTTCGATGTAGTCGCCGAGGACGCGGTCGACGAGATCATAGTCGAATTTGTCGAATCCCGCCTCCACGGGCGTATGCGTCGTGAACACACACCGTTCGCGAACCGCCGCGATGTCGTAGCCGCGGACCGGATCCGACGAACCGTCGGCGTCTGGTCGCTGGGTCTCCCGCAACAGGGGCAACGTCAATAGCGCGGCGTGACCTTCGTTGAGATGATACTTGTCGATGCGGAAGCCGAGCGCGCGCAACACGCTCTGGCCGCCAATGCCGAGCACGATCTCCTGCTTCAGCCGATAGGCCTGATCGCCGCCATAGAGCGTATCTGTGATCCGGCGATCCTCGACAGCGTTCTGCTCGAGATCGGTGTCGAGCAGCACGACCGGAACGATATGCCCGAGCGGGCATTCCAGCCCATAGAGCCAAGGGCGCACCCATACGGCGCGCCCCTCGATCGACACCGCGATCATCTGCGGTAAGGCTGTCGCGAAATCCTGTGGCGCCCATGGGTCGGGCTTGCTGATCTGCCCATGACGGTCATCGATCGCTTGCCGCACATAACCCTGCCGGCTCACGAGCGTGACGAATACCATCGGCAGATCAAGATCGGCGGCCGAGCGTGCCGAGTCCCCGGCGAGCACCCCCAGCCCGCCGCTATAGGTATGCATCTCGGCGCGAAGCGCGATCTCCATCGAGAAGTAGGCAAAGCGCGTCCGCCGGATAGACCGATCGAGAAAATCCAAGAGTGCTCTCCCGGCGTGAGGCCAGCGCTCGTCGATGCCGCTCGCGGCCGCGCGATTATTTCTTCTTCTTGGCAGCTGCTGCGGCCTCACCCGTCGCTTCTGGCTCGGCGCCCTCGCCCGCGATCTCGGTTTCGGCGCGCAGCCAGTGCTCTACGTCGTGACCCTCCGGGCAACCCTCGTGTAGCCAGATCTCATACGCCCGCAGCTCGATCTTCGGCCAAAGGACATTCTGCTCCGGGGTGGCCTGCGCTTCTGACATGATCCTGCTCCTTCATCGATGTCGGACTGTGTTAGGCGCCCGGCAGCTTCCGCTCGCGACACGCCGACATCGTTGATGGATGTTAAAGATCGCTGCGAGCGCTACCTCTTTCAGTAGCGCGCGAACACCTGTCGCCCGCGCGGACCAAACAGCACCACGTCATAGCGCTCGGCTTGACCGGCGATCTCCATGCCTGGAGATCCCGTGGGCATTCCAGCGACAGCAAGGCCCGTCGCCGCCGGTCTTTCGGCCAGGATGCGGAGGATTTCATTCGCCGGCACATGGCCTTCGATCACATAGCCTGACAGCGTCGCCGTGTGACACGATTGCAGATCGGCCGGCACGCCAAGCCGTGTCTTGAGAGGCGCGAGATCGTCCAGGAGCTTGTCCTCCACCGAAAAGCCTGCCTGGCGCAGATGGGCGATCCAGGCCGAGCAGCAGCCGCAGCTCGGCGAGCGAGTCACCGAGATCGGCGTGCCGGCGGCCGAGACGCTGGTGATGCCGATGACTGAAGCACCGATCCCTCCGGCAAGGCCGATGAATTTCCTGCGGCTGAACGTCACGATTGTCTCCCTGGATGCGAAAGTATGGTGCTGCTCGATCATGGCGCGCTATCGATGGCGCCGCGCGAGCGGCGCGGCTTTCCCGCCTCGCCCTGTTCGAGATCTGCGAGGATCGGGCAGTCGGGACGCTTGTCTCCTGAGCAGCAGGACGCGAGGTGCTCCAGCGTCGCCGCCATCTCTTCCATCTCCTCGATGCGCCGGCGCAGATCGGCGATGCGCGCCAGCGCGATGCGCTTCACATCCGCGCTTTGCCGGCTGCGATCCCGCCAGAGCTGCAACAGCTCCTCGATCTCCGCCATCGAGAAGCCGAGATCGCGCGACCGCCGCACGAAACGCAACATGTGCACATCGGTCGTGGAGTAATCGCGGTAACCGGCTGCCGACCGGCCCGCCTTTGGGATCAAGCCGCTTTGCTCATAGTAGCGGATCATCTTGGCGCTGACGCCAGAAGCGCGCGCCGCCTCGCCAATGTTCACGCCGCGCTCCTTTCCAGGGCCGCAGATGCATCCGTCGATCCTGTGAGCTGCTGATTCGAAGCGCCATGCGCGCCCAGCGCAAGCCCCGGACGGAAGCGCCGCAGCCGCAGCGCATTGCCGAGCACGAACACGCTCGAGAGCGCCATGGCTCCCGCGGCCAGCACTGGCGAGAGCAGGATTCCGAATGCGGGATAGAGCATGCCGGCAGCGATCGGGATCAGCAGGACGTTGTAGGCGAACGCCCAGAACAGATTCTGCCGGATATTGCCGATGGTCGCCTTCGACAGCGCGAACGCGTCTGCGACGCCTTTGACGCTCCCCGACATCAACACCACGTCGGCCGCCTCGATGGCGACATCGGTGCCGGTGCCGACCGCAAGCCCGACATCCGCTTCCGCCAGCGCGGGCGCGTCGTTGATGCCATCGCCGACGAAGGCGAGCCGGCCATAGGCTTGCTTGAGGCGCCGGACCGCTTCGACCTTCCCTTCCGGCGGCACCTCGGCGACGACCTCGTCGATGCCGAGCTGACGCGCAATGGCGCCGGCGGTGCGGGCGTTGTCGCCGGTGATCATGGCGACCTTCAGCCCCAGACCGTGCAATGCCGCGATCGCGTCGTGGCTCGTGGCCTTGATGGGATCGGCGACCGCGATGATCGCGGCCAGCTTGCCGTCGATCGCCGCATAGAGCGGCGACTTGCCCTCGTCGGCGAGGCGGCTCGCGGTCGTCGCAAACGGCGACACATCGAGGCCAAGCGAGCGCATGTAGCGATCGGCGCCAATCTCCACGCGTGCGCCGTCGGCATCCGCGGTGACGCCAAAGCCGGTGATCGACTCGAACCGGCTGATCTCCGGCAGGCGCAGGCCCTCCTGCGCTGCCGCATCCACGATCGCCCGCGCGATCGGGTGCTCGGACTTAGCCTCTACGGCGGCGACCCGCGCGAGGACCGCGCCGCGCTCGAATCCCTCGGCCACGTCGAGATCGGTGAGGACCGGCTGGCCTTTGGTCACGGTGCCGGTCTTGTCGATCGCCACCACCTTGGCATCCTTCAGCAATTGCAGCGCCTCGCCCTTGCGGAACAGCACGCCCATCTCCGCGCCGCGTCCAGTGCCGACCATGATCGAGGTCGGCGTGGCCAGCCCCATCGCGCAGGGGCAGGCGATGATGAGCACGGCGACCGCATTGACGACGGCGAAGGTGAGCGCCGGGTCGGGCCCGAAGATGAGCCAGATTACGAACGTCGCCGCCGCCACGGCCATGACCGCTGGCACGAACCACATCGTCACCCGGTCCACCAGGGCCTGGATCGGCAACTTCGATCCCTGCGCCTCCTCGACCATGCGGATGATCTGCGCGAGCACCGTCGCATCACCAATCGCGGTCGCCCGGACGCCCATCGCACCCTTCTGATTCACCGTGCCGCCGACGACGGCGCTCCCCGCCGCCTTGGCAACCGGGATCGGCTCGCCGGTGATCATCGATTCATCGACGTAGCTCTCGCCCTCAACGACTTCGCCGTCGATCGGCACGCGCTCGCCCGGTCGGACCTCGACCACGTCGCCAGCCACCACCTCGCCGATGTCGAGGTCGACGACGCGATCGGCGCGGCGGACATGGGCGATCCTCGGCTGCAAGCCGACCAGTCGCTTGATCGCCTCGGACGTCCGCCCCTTGGCGCGAGCTTCGAGGAAGCGGCCGAGCAGGATCAAGGTGACGATCACTGCCGCCGCTTCGTAATAGACGTTGACCGTGCCGGGCGGCAGAAGCTGAGGCGCAAAGGTCGCGACCAGCGAATAGAAATACGCGGCAAGCGTGCCGACGGCTACGAGCGAGTTCATATCGGGGGCCAGCCGCGCCAGCGCTGGCAGACCCTTCGTGTAGAACCGCCGTCCCGGCACGACCAAAACCAGCGTCGTCAGCGCGAACTGGATGGTCCAGTTCGCCTGCATGCCGATGGTTCGCATGATCAACTCATGGATCGCGGGCACGAGATGCGAGCCCATCTCCAGCACGATGATCGGCGCGCTCAGCACCGCAGCTACGGTGAGATCGCGCCTAAGGCCCGCGGTCTCCGCATCCTTGCGCGCGACGGCCGCTGCATCCGGCGATCCGGCAGCGACGACGCGCGCGTCGTACCCGGCATCCTCGACGGCGTTGACGAGCAAGGCCGTGTCGACCGATCCCTCAATCGTCGCGCGCTCGGTCGCAAGGTTCACCCGCGCGGCCGCGACACCCGGGACGGCCGCCAGCGCCCGCTCAACCCGCGCCACGCAGGAGGCGCAGGTCATGCCTTCGATGGCGAGCTCGGTTCGTGTCGATGGCACGGCGTAGCCGGCATCTTCGACGGCGGCGACCAGGGCCCCATAGGCGATCGGCGCTTCACCCGTGACCTCGGCCCTCTCGGTCGCAAGGTTCACGCTGGCGCTCTCGACGCCAGGCACGGCCCTCAGCGCCTTCTCCACACGTCCCACGCAGGACGCGCAGCTCATGCCCTCGATCGCCAGACTCACTGCGGTTCTACCGGTAGAGACGTCCCTGACTGGCGCGTTCATGGCGCTATCCTTCCGCAACTGATGCAAATTCTGGACGGAAGGTGGGGCTTCCAACCGTGGGAAGGTCAAGGCCCAAAAAAGGTGCTCTCACCTCTTGACCTTCCCACGCTGGAAACCGCCATCTGAATGGGCATGAGAGACAAAAGGAGATTCTCATGCAGTTCCACATCAAGAATATGACCTGCGGCGGCTGCGCCCGCAGCGTGACCAAGGCTATCCAGAGCGTTGACGCACAAGCCAAGGTGACCATCGATCCGAACACCCGGAAGGTCGAGGTCGCCTCGCTGCGCCCGCGCGCCGATTTCGAGGCGGCGTTGCAGCGCGCCGGTTATCCGGCCGCTGCAGCCGCGTGACACTAAAGCACCCGGCCCGCCGGCGGGCCGGGTGTTCGTGGATTTTAAAGCCAAGCCCATCCGGAATTGGTCGCGGAACACGCCAGAGTGGTGTGGGGCCGCCGGATCGACGAAACAATCGTCTTTTCAGCGCGTTATCCTGCTGCACCCCGGTCACAGTGTCACCAAATTGACCGAACAAAAGGAAGCGGCCGATGGATAAGACAGAGCATCATCAGGGACAGACCCACTCTGGAAGACGCGCATACTGGATGCTCGGCCTCAATTTGCTGTTGAGTCTCGTCGTGATGTACCTCGTGATGTACACGATGATCGACGGGTGGCGGGACTATCGCAACAATGCCAACATGCTTTACATGGCGCTTACCATGTGGGCTCCAATGGGTATACTGATGCTCGCGACGATGGCGGGGATGTATCAGGACGCGCGCACGAACATTGTACTTTATGTCTTGTTCGCAGTCGTGACTCTCGGCTCATTCTGGGCCACGCGCAGCCAGGCGCTAGTCGGCGACCGCCAATTCATCCAATCGATGGTGCCTCACCATTCCGGTGCTATTCTGATGTGCCGCGAAGCCAAACTCCAGGATCCCGAACTGATCAAGCTTTGTCAGGAAATCTCGCAAGGCCAGCGACGAGAAATTGAGCAAATGAACGCGATCGCGGCCCGCCTGCAGTGAGCGGAGTGACCAACGTCTAAGGCACTTTCTATAGGCTTAATCCACCTCTCTGCATTGATGGAGCACTTTGCCTACACGCCCGTTTCCCCTTTCTTGCGGGCAGCGCTTTCGATGTCACGGACATGATTGCAAGAATCGGGTGACTTAGGTCACCGACGGCCGTTCCCGGCCGTGACAGTCTCTCTACGTCAAGACTTCTCGTGGAGAGATAGCATGCGATATGCACCGTTTGTCTTCATTCTTATCATAGCGTCTCCAGCGCTGGCGGATCCGACGAGTGCGCGGGTCGGGACAAAAGAGCGAGAGAGGCACGAGTTCTACGACGTGATACGGAACCAGCCGACCTTGGAAAAGCCCTCGCGAACAAATTGCGAAAGCCGAGGCACCCCATCGGCCCGGCACACAAAGTGGAGCGCCACGAAATCTTGCTAGGGCAGAACTATAAAATGGTTGAGCTGAAGCCCGATGGTGATTGATGTATCGACGGCCCTCAAGCAGCATCGAGCTTCAGAAATCCGTGATCGTATCCAGGTGTGCCGGTGCTCGTCTGGAACGGCCTCCATATGTCGTCCTCGCGCGCAAGCGCGATGACCCTATTGACGAGCGCGCGGATCACGGCCTCATCAAGCTCGGCTGGAACCCGTGGGCCAGTTCGGCGAATGCGGGAAGACGGCGGCGTCATACTCATCCATTCATCACACGGATGACTTAGGTGCAGCGTTGGGCACCTTCGACGATATGCGCGGTTCGCTCGGCGTGGCCTTTGGGCCCGAGGACAGCTCTGAACATCTGAAGCTCCGCCCGGCGAAATGCTTGGCAGGACGTTGCGGCCGCACAGATCGGACGATAGTTCTCGATCAGCATGATGGACCCGTCTTCCGCCTCCTGCCACTGCGCCAGTGTACCTCTCGGCAGAGCGAAGACCAGCAAGTGGCCAACGCGCTCTGCCAGGCTTTCGCTCCCCACAATCGCTGCGTTGCGCCGGCCCGCGTGTCATCTTCCTTGCGGTAATGACCGCGTTGAGCGCCGCTCACCGAGGCTGGTGCGAACGATGCCGGGCCTTTGAGCGAATCTAAGCACGCCTGTGAACCTGCTCGCTATCCCGTTTCCGTCTGTCATTTGCCGCAACTGTGGGTTCTGCTGTCACCTGTTTGGAAGATCACGCCGGCGATGCCTCTCGCATTGTGCGTGAAGATTTTCATCGGCACCGCCTTTGCAAATTGCCCTCCGTTGACCGGCTGCGGTCTTCCAGCCAGAACTCATCAATGACCGCCAGCTTCTATCAAAAAGAATGAACGGCGGACCGCCGTTCATCCCGTCGCCTATGGTATCATTCCTTCCGGAAATTCCGTTAGAGCTGCAAGCCGCGACGGCTGCGTAACGATGATGCGTGGTCGGCATCTTGCAATGATCCCTAACTCGTGCATTCGCGCGAGTTCACGGCTGACAACCTCTCGCTTCGACCCTATACGCAGAGCAAGGTCTGCATGGGTTGGGACCGGGTCTATTACGTAGCGCCCATCTTCCAGGCGGGCCGATCGCAGTAAGCTGTTGGCGATACGCGCGCGCACCGAGAGCGCAGTCGTTTCAAAACATTGCTGGAAGGCGAGTTCGAGACGCTCCGCCATCTGACTGAGTGCCGCCATCGCGACTGCCGGCGAGAGAGTTGCCAATGTATGAAACTCGCAGGCTTTCATCCTCCACACCACGGAGTTCTCCATGGCGACCACAGAGGCAGCAACGCTCCGACCAGGCGACGGTCCGAGCGCGCCGAAGCAATCGCCGGGTCGGCACTCGCTGCAAGCCACCTCCCATCCGCTGCGCGACACCATGACAACTCTTAGGCGGCCAGTGCGGACGATGAACACTTCGTTGAGCCGGCTGCCCTGCCTTAGAAGGTGATAGCCGCATGGAACAGCAACCACGCCCGGGCTACACTTGCCGGCCGTATGTGTAAGAGCAGCGAGGACTGCTTCGGTGAGCGGCGCCTTCGCCGCGCTTTCGCGCCCCGCAATCAAAATCGGTCCTCCGCATCATCACCGGGTTCGGACGACACGCTGCAGGCTGTTCGGGTGCAGGTGGCGATCACGCGTCGGACGCGGAGGCCTTTACAATCGACCTTGAAGACGGAGACTGCGTCCGATTTGTAAGCTTCCTCGATGTTCGCCGCCGGACATTTGGCCGCCAGCAGCGCTGCACTGAGCGGCGCGTCGCTAGCGCTCGCAGGGCCGACCGTCGCAGTTCCAATAACAGCGATCCTTACGCAAAGCCTTAAGGTTCTGATGCGGTTGATGCGTCGAATAAGTGTGGATGTCTTCATGGCTGATCTCTGAACGCCCGGCATATCTGCGATGCTCCGATGCGGAGCGCAGGCGCGGGACTTCGCGCGCCGCGCGTGACGTTAGCCAAGCGGAGCGACGCGTAAGACCGCGGCCGGAATGCTGTCTGAACAGGACCGCACGCCAGCAGATGGCGTCGCGCGTCCCAGCGCTATCGGATGGGGAGTGCGACGGCGCGTGGAGGTCGCTCCAAGTCCATGGGGCCGAGACCCGCGCCGTCTTCGTCAGGCGCGCGCAAGACTGCTTTCAGATCGCGCTGAATTGCCATCGCATGGCTAGGTAGCAGCGGGATCCACAAGGCACATGCCATGCCGCTGCATTCATGCACATGGGACTTCGACTGGGATTGCCCGCTCCCACTCGTCTCGTCTGCATCCACGAGATGAACGATCGGATGCAAGGTCGAAAGCGCCACAATATCGACCGGCTTAGACGTCAGCCCGTACACGGCGATCGATGCGATGAACAACCAGCTCAGCAGCCGGTGTCCCCAATGTCTTGGCCGCACGGAGCCGAACGACGCCATCCCAACCTCTGCGATTTCGCGAGTGAGGCCAGTATCGTGATGGCTATGTCCGGATTGAGGCGATGCGCGTAGTTATTGGGCCCTTGGCCGTCGAAGGTGGCTGCAGACCACGCTATACGGCGCTCTCATGCGTCATCCGATCCACCGCGGACGCATGAATCAGTCGGACAAGCGGATGTACGAAGCCCGATCCCATGACCTTCGGGGACATAGCCGAGCTCATCGCAGAGATCTCGAAAAGCGATCCGACGGCGTTCCTTCTCGAGCTCGGCGCTGTCGCAGCGCCGTTCGTGATCCTTGTCGGTAAGACCCTCCGGGCGACAGATGGGGCATGAGGCCATATGCACGACCTTCTCCCACGCCGCCAAGGCTTCCACATAGGCGCGATGAGCCGCGACCGTCTGCGACTCCAGGGACGATACGTGCTCTCCGTCCTGAACCACCCCGATGCTCCCCACTGGGATCGTTTCTGCGGTACGCCCCCGCAAACGAACCCTCTCTGACTCTTGGTGATCGGGGAGTTCGAAACCGTGCTAGACGGCCCTGTGGCCTTTAGTTCGGGAAGAACCTGTTGCATACGCCACAGGCTCCCCGACCATAAGGTCAAGGAGTTTGATGCCGTAACGGCCGGCACCAACCGCTAGCAGGGGTTTCGACGCCCCAGGGCAGCGCGTACTGTCCCATACGACTCATAACCGCTCGTTCGAGCGGCTTCTAGATGGTTTTCGTAAAGCTTCGCTTGCGACCACAGGATTGGGCGTCTCCCCTTCGGGGCCGGACTGGCGGCTGCGCGGAAGCCCCGCTGGCGGGTCTTCCCCCATTCGGGCAGCCATCCCTGACGCACATCGCGTGAATGAATTCGAAGGAGGCTCCCCCTTAAGCGCCACGCCCGTGACATCTGCCTCGTCGCTCAGAAGGTCCCGCCACAGGTCCGCCCAGCTCATCGACGCTCGATCTCGCCGTCGGCGAAGCGCGAAAGGAGGATGTCAGGCTCGCCTAACAGCACGATCCATGGCCCCGGCTCGCTGAGCCGGGGTAATGCCGCTGGCGCGATGCCCGATGCAAGGGAGGCTGTGCCGCGGCCGGGATCCCATTTTTAGACGACTTGTCAACGCGCCCTTGCATCCGGCACGCTTCGCGGCGGGCGGATGGTATTGCCGTCGCCATAGGGGCAACGGAGGGTCAGCTACAGAAAGGACCAGGCGGGAAGCGCGCCAGGTGAAGGATCATGGAGAAAAGCGAAATCGAGGAGTTGCGAGCCAAGGTGGGTTGCGCCGCCCTGCTCCAGCAGGGCGGTTGGAAGGTCGATTTGAAAGAGAGCACGCGGCGCGCCGTCAAGTACCGTCGCGATTCCCAGATCATTATCGTCATTCACAACGATCGCGGCTGGTTCGATCCCTTGTCTACCGCGAAAGGTGACGTGTTTGATTTGGCCGGGCATCTGGGCGCGCATAGCTTTCCGCAAGCCTGCGAACACGTCGCCGCGCTTGTCGGTTTTGTTCCGAGGCCGCCTGCATGGGAGCGTGAGGTCCGGTCCACGCCGCTCGCGGCGGTAGCTGATCGCTGGCACCGGCGGGCGATCCCACGGCTCGGCTCCGAGACTTGGCGCTACCTCACCGAGGTGCGCGGCATACCCGACACGATTGTGATTGCCGCCCTCGGACAGGGCGCGCTCCGCGAGGGCCCTCGCGGCAGCATATGGGCGGCTCATTGCAGCGACGATGGAGCTCTGCTTGGCTGGGAAGAGCGTGGCCCTGAGTGGCGTGGATTCGCGACCGGCGGTGCGAAGGAACTGTTTCGGCTGGGTCCTTCGGCAGCGCCAAGGATCTGCGTCACCGAGGCAGCGATCGACGCCATGAGCCTGGCGGCGATCCAGGTTCTGAGGCCAGACACGCTCTATGTCAGCACCGGCGGCGGCTGGTCGCCCGCCAGCGAGGAAGCCATTCGCCGCCTGGCCAGTAGGCGGAATACTCGTCTTGTCGGCGCGACCGATAACAATCGGCAGGGCGAGGTTTATGCGGAGCGCATCCGGCAGATCGCTGACCAGACCGGCGCCTCCTACGCGCGAGCGCGCCCGCGCGCCGGCGATTGGAACGAAGACCTGCTCGTGCTTCTCGGCCGACTTGCACAAGAGCCCCTCGCGGCGGCCGGCTGATCATCCGAGGTTGCGAACCGGCGGCGGAAATCAGCCGGGTGCGGTTTGTGCGGATATTAAATGAAGGCGAGAAGCCGAGGTCCGGACAGGAAATGGGTGAGCGCTGCCGCATGCCCCGCCGGCGCGTCAAGGGAGGCTCCGCCCGCTGCGCGGCCCTTGACCCGTCGGACCGGAGAAGCGGCCGCCCCGAAGGTGTCTTCAACACCTGAAGGGAAGGACGGCTCCCATGCCCATCTACACGATCGAGACCACCTACCACCTGCCGGTCTACCGCCACCGCTCCTATGAGGCGCCGAGCCTTGCCGAGGCCTGCCGCCTCGCCATCGAGGACGATGATTGGGAGGCGGAAACGCGCGACTATGAATCCGCCCGCGAAACCTATGTCACGGGCGCCTGGGACGGCCGCGACTGCGCCTATAGCGGCCCGGCGCTGCCCGTGCCGTCGCATTTCGAGGAGACCGTGCAGCGCAAGGCAGATCATTTCGAGATCCTGCTCGGCCTGGTCAAGGTCCTCGGCGGCGCGGGCGATGCGAAGCAGAGTACCTATTCGTTGGAGCGCGCCGCCTCGGCCGTCGCCAAGGCGGAGGCGATCCTTGCCGGTGCGCGCGATCCTGCTCCGGACGCACCGATGCCACGGCCGCACATCCTCCTCTCCTTCGACGAGAGCGAGGTGTGCGCCACGATCGGGGAGATCATCGCCGGCGACGAGACTTTCGCGACGCTCTCGGCCGATGCGATCGGCGACGACGATATCCATGCCGCTTGCGCCGCTGTCGCCGCGGCCTCCGATCTTTCGGAAGAACGCGGTTCGGCGGTGTTCAGGGCCGCGCTCGCCGCGCTCCGGTCGGTGGAGCGGCGCGCGATGGAAGGAAGGAAAGAAGGGGAACGGGAAAAGGACGAATGACGTGCCGCATGCCCGGCCGGCGCGTCAAGGGAGGCTTCGCCCGCTTCGCGGCCCTCGACCCGCCGGACCGGAGAGGCGGCCGCGAAGGAGGGGTCAGAAGGGCTGAAGAGGATGGCGAACCGGAAGGGGGAGCCGCGCTCCGGCCCGACGAGGCTGAAAGGAGCCGACCATGACCCTCTCTTCGATCCGCAAGGTCTATCAAGGCGCCGCCGACCGCCGGCAGATGTTTCGCATGTTCGATCGGCACAAGGATCGGCCGAACCGCACGGACGACGACGCGACCGCGCTTTATGCGGGCGAGTGGTTCGAGATCGGCGCAGCCGAGCATGACTATATTTTCGAGATCCTGCCGCCATTGTGGATGCGCGGCGATATGTTCGCGATGCGCGAATTCCTCACCGGCAGCATCACGAGCGTGTTCTTCGAACTGAGGATCGACGGCCGCGTCCGCTATTTTCACGCCTATTGCGATCTTGGCGACCGGAAGTCGCCCGAGCGTATGCGCGCAGCGATCATCGAGCGCGAGTCGCGTCCGGTCCGCGCCATGACGCGCGAGGAGCGCCTCGAGCACATCTGGTCGAGCACACACGATCCCTATCGTGGCTATGCCGACCGGCGCTTTCCCGCCGCGGAGCGCGGCAAGCGCATTGTCATCGTCTACGGCCAGGATCGGAGCCATGACTTCCGGCTGCTCGACCGGCTGACCGACGCGGATATCGCCGTGAAGCTTCCGGTGCATCTGCGCTACCTGCCCGACGCGATCGCCGCATAGGTGCAGCCATGTTCACCTTCTCCGTGACGGCGGTCCACGCCGCGATCACGCGCGGGCGCATCGACGCCCTCATGAATGGCGGCTTCCGCAATCCGCACTACGGCCTTGCGCCCGGCAAGGATGAAACGCCCGGCGTCTGGCTGGTCGGCGACGAAGGCGTCTACATCATGTCCAACGGAAAGCTCGCCGAAGGGCAACGCTCCCTCGTCGTCTATGCCGAGGAGTGCGATCCGAAGACCAACCCCGACTACTGGCACTACAAACGCCAGTATTTCGGCGGCGATGACGGCATCGATTTTCTCGACGCCGAAATGCTCGTGCGGCTGATCGGGGCAATGCCCTTAGCCACGCACCTCACGATCACGATGACCGACGACAGCATGTCGATCACGCCGATCCACCGCTGACCGCTCGGGCCACGCGGCCCGTTCCCGCAACCTCTCGCGACCATCGCACCAGCCGGAATCCCCCGGCGGGGTCGATGGCGCGCGCCTTCAACACAGGAGACCTTACGATGGCGCACGACGATCCCTTCACTCTCGACCTTTTCGGCAACACCGCTCTCTCGTCGGGCCTTGGCCTCGGCGTAACCGCCTTCGGCGGTGCGTTCGCGAACGATGCCGACGATGAGCCCGATCCCTCGACGCCGGCTCCGGCGCTGCCGGTCGCAGCCACCGCACGCCCCATTCCACCGGCACGTCCCGCGCGCGGGACGAATTTCCTTCTCGTCGGCGAGCGCCTGCTCGCCAGGACCTGGAAAGAGCGCGGGCGCGACAACATCGCCGCCATCCGGCTCGCGGCCGAGATCGAGGCCGATCAACGCCTTGCCACGCCGCAGGAGCAGGCGCAGCTGATCCGCTTCACCGGCTTCGGGTCGTCCGACCTTGCCAATGGTGTCTTTCGCCGGCCCGGCGAGCCGGATTTCCGCGAAGGCTGGCAGGAGCTCGGCGCATCGCTCGAAGATGCGGTCGGCGAACTCGACTATGCCTCGCTCGCCCGCTGCACGCAGTATGCTCATTTCACGCCCGAGCTGATCGTTCGCGCGATCTGGACAGCGTTGCAGCGTCTCGGCTGGCGTGGCGGCCGCGTGATCGAGCCCGGCATCGGCACGGGCCTCTTCCCGGCACTGATGCCGGAGGGACTGCGCGACATTGCGCATGTCACCGGCATCGAGCTCGATCCGGTCACGGCGCGAATCGCCCGGCTGCTCCAGCCGCGGGCGCGGATCCTCGTCGGCGATTTCGCGCGCACCGAGCTGCCGGCCGCCTTCGATCTCGCGATCGGCAATCCGCCCTTTTCCGACCGAACCGTCCGATCGGACCGGGCTTATCGCTCCAAGGGCTTTCGCCTGCACGACTACTTCATCGCGCGTGCGATCGATCTCCTGAAGCCCGGCGCACTTGCCGCATTCGTGACGTCGCACGGCACGATGGACAAGGCGGATTTCGCCGCGCGCGAGCACATCGCCCGATCGGCCGATCTCGTTGCGGCCATTCGCCTGCCCGAAGGCAGCTTCCGCGCGGCCGCCGGCACCGATGTCGTGGTCGACCTTCTCTTCTTTCGCAGGCGCAAGATCGGCGAAGCCGAAGGCGATGCATCCTGGCTCGACACCGAGGAGGTACGCCCGGCAGGCGAAGACGAGAGCGCGATCCGCGTGAACCGCTGGTTTGTGCAGCACCCCGCCTTCGTGCTCGGGACGCATGCGCTGACATCCGGTCCCTTCGGCGAGACCTATACCTGCCTGCCGCGCGCCGGCGAGGCGCTCGAGGGTCTTCTTCCCGGCGCGATCGCTCTTCTCCCGCAGGCGATCTACGACGGCGAGCCCGACGTCATCGATCCTGATCTCGACGAAGACGGCGAGCTGGCGGATCGTGCTTCTCCCTCCGATCGCCATGTTCGCGAAGGCAGCTATTTCGCTGACAAGGTCCACGGCGTCATGCAGGTCCTCGACGGCAGGCCCGTCGCGGTCAAGGTTCGCAAGGGCCGCAGCGCCGAGGGCGTGCCCGAAAAGCATGTGCGGATCATCGGCAAGCTGATCCCGATCCGCGATGCGGTGCGCGAGGTGCTCAAATGCCAGGAAACCGACCGGCCGTGGAAGGATGCGCAGGTTCGTCTTCGCATTGGCTGGTCGAACTTCGTGCGCGATTTCGGCCCGATCAACTTCACGACCGTCTCGATGACCGAGGACGACGAGACCGGCGAGGTCCGCGAGACGCATCGCCGGCCGAACCTGCAGCCCTTCCTCGATGATCCCGATTGCTGGCTGGTGGCCTCGATCGAGGACTACGACATCGAGACAAACACCGCCAAACCCGGGCCGATCTTCACCGAGCGCGTGATCGCGCCGCCGGCGCCGCCGGTGATCACCCGCGCGGCGGATGCGCTCGCCGTGGTGTTGAACGAGCGTGGCCGCGTCGATCTCGAACATATCGCCGAACTGCTGCATCGCGAATGCGAGGACGTCGTTGCCGAGCTCGGCAGCGCCATCTTCCGCGATCCGGCCGACGGTTCATGGCAGACAGCGGACGCTTATCTGTCGGGTCCTGTGCGCGACAAGCTCAAGACGGCCAAGGCGGCGGCCGCGCTCGACGCTGAGTACGAGCGCAATGTCACTGCGCTTCAAGGCGTCCAGCCCGCCGATCTCAGCCCGTCCGACATCACCGCGCGCCTCGGCGCACCATGGATTCCGGCCGCCGATGTCGTCGCCTTCGTCAAGCAGACGATGGGCGCCGACATCAAGATCCACCACATGCCCGAGCTCGCCTCGTGGACGGTGGAGGCGCGGCAGCTCGGCTGGATGGCGGCCGGCACGTCCGAATGGGGCACCGACCGGCGGCACGCCGGCGAACTCGTCGCCGACGCGCTGAACAGCCGCGTGCCGCAGATCTTCGACATCGTGAAGGACGGCGACAGTGAGCGCCGCGTCCTCAACGTCGTCGACACCGAGGCGGCGAAGACGAAGCTGCAAAAGATCAAGGACGAATTCCAGCGCTGGATCTGGTCCGATCCTGATCGCACCGACCGTCTCGCGCGCGTCTACAACGACCGCTTCAACAACATCGCTCCGCGCGCCTTCGACGGATCGCACCTGAAGCTACCGGGCGCCTCTGGCGCCTTTTCTCTTTATGGGCATCAGAAACGCGGCATCTGGAGGATCATATCGGCGGGCTCGACCTATCTCGCGCACGCCGTCGGCGCCGGCAAGACCATGACGATGGCCGCCGCCATCATGGAGCAGCGCCGGCTTGGGCTGATCGCCAAGGCGATGCTCGTCGTGCCGGGCCATTGCCTCGCGCAGGCGGCGCGGGAATTTCTCGCACTTTATCCGAACGCACGAATCCTGGTCGCGGACGAGACCAATTTCAGCAAGGACAAGCGGCACCGCTTCCTGTCGCGCGCGGCGACCGCGACCTGGGACGCGATCATCATCACCCATTCGGCTTTCCGCTTCATCTCGGTGCCATCGGCGTTCGAGCAACAGATGATCCAGGACGAGCTGGAGCTCTACGAGACGCTGCTGTCCAAGGTCGAGAGCGACGATCGCGTCTCGCGCAAGCGGCTCGAAAGGCTCAAGGAGGGCCTGAAAGAAAGGCTTGAGGCGTTGTCGACCCGCAAGGACGACTTGCTCACCATCTCCGAGATCGGCATCGATCAGATCATCGTCGACGAGGCGCAAGAGTTCCGCAAGCTCTCCTTCGCGACCAATATGTCGACGTTGAAGGGCGTCGATCCGAACGGCTCGCAGCGCGCCTGGGATCTATTCGTCAAGTCGCGCTACGTCGACGTGAAGAACCCGGGCCGTGCGCTCGTGCTCGCCTCCGGCACGCCGATCACCAACACGCTCGGCGAGATGTTCTCCGTGCAGCGCTATCTCGGATATGCGGCATTGCTCGAACGCGGCCTGCACGAATTCGACGCCTGGGCGTCGACCTTCGGCGACGTCACGACCGAGCTCGAGCTGCAGCCATCGGGCAAGTACAAGCCGGTCACGCGCTTCGCGACCTTCGTCAATGTGCCCGAGCTCATCGCGATGTTCCGCTCTTTTGCGGACGTCGTCATGCCGGAGGACCTGCGCCAGTACGTCAAGGTGCCGGCGATCTCGACCGGCAAGCGGCAGATCCTCACCGCGAAGCCGTCGGCGGCGTTCAAGCGCTACCAGACGCTGCTCGGCGAGCGGATCAAGGCGATCGAGGAACGCGACCGCGCGCCCGAGCCCGGCGACGACATCCTCTTGTCGGTCATCACTGATGGCCGCCATGCGGCGATCGATCTGCGCCTGGTCGACCCGGACAATGACAACGAGGCCGACAACAAGCTGAACCAGCTCGTCGGCAACGCCTTCCGCATCTGGAGCGACACTGCCGAGCGCACCTATGTCCGCTCCGACGGCAAACCGTTCGATCTGCCCGGCGCGGCGCAGATGATCTTCTCGGACCTTGGCACCATCAGCGTCGAGAAATCGCGCGGCTTCTCGGCCTATCGCTGGATCCGCGACGAGCTCGTCCGCATGGGCGTGCCGGCCTCCGAAATCGCCTTCATGCAGGATTTCAAGAAGTCCGAGGCGAAACAACGCCTGTTCGGCGACGTGCGCGCCGGCAAGGTCCGCTTCCTGATCGGCAGTTCGGACACGATGGGGACCGGCGTCAACGCGCAGCTGCGCCTGAAGGCCTTGCATCACCTTGATGTGCCGTGGCTGCCGTCGCAGATCGAGCAGCGTGAGGGCCGCATCGTACGTCAGGGCAACCAGCACGACGAGGTCGATATCTTCGCCTATGCGACCGAGGGCTCGCTCGACGCGCAGATGTGGCAGAACAACGAGCGCAAGGCCCGCTTCATCGCGGCTGCCCTTTCCGGCGACACCTCGATCCGCCGGCTGGAAGACATGGGCGAGAGCCAGGCCAATCAGTTCGCAATGGCGAAAGCGATCGCGTCAGGTGATCCGCGCCTGATGCAGAAGGCCGGCCTCGAAGCCGATATCGCACGGCTCGAACGGTTGCGCGCTGCCCATATCGACGATCAGCACGCGGTGCGGCGCCAGATTCGCGACGCCGAACGCGACATCGAATATTCGACGCGTCGCATTGGCGAAATCGGCCAGGACATCGCGCGCTGCCTTCCGACCGCCGGCGACGCCTTCACCATGAAGGTGACGGGCGACACATACGACGAGCGCAAACTCGCGGGCCGAGCGCTCCTGAAGGAGATCCTGACGCTCGTTCAGCTTCAGCAGGAAGGCGAGAGCGTGATCGCATCGATCGGCGGCTTCGACGTCGAATATAGCGGCGAACGCTTCGGCCGCGATGGCTACCGCTACACCACGATGTTGCAGCGAACCGGCGCCGACTACGAGATCGAGCTTCCGGTGACGGTGACGCCGCTCGGCGCCATCGCTCGCCTCGAGCACGCGCTCGACGATTTCGAGGGCGAACGCGAACGCATGTCCCAGCGCCTTGCCGATGCCCAGCGGCGGTTGGCGTCCTATGCGTCGCGCGACGGCGGTGAATTCGCGTTCGCGAGCGAGCTTGCCGAGAAGCGCCGGCAGCTCGCGGAGGTCGAGAAGGCTCTGGCGGACGACGGACGCGAAGGCAAGATAGCGGCGGCCGCCTGAAATGGAAAAGGGAGAGGAGAAGAAGAAGGGGAAATGCCCGCTCGCAGATCGGGCGGGCCGTCGACGCTGACGCTCAACCGCCGCCTGCGCGATCCCGGCCCGTCGTCCTGCGCAGGGCTCTGGCCCTGCTGGTCCTGCCGGGCAGGGATGCTCGGCCGCAGTTGCACCGGCCCGTCCGCTCCGCGGGCCGGGGGATGTCTTCGGGAAGAAGACGAGAAAGGGCCGGGAAGCCGGTCCGCAACCCCAAAAGGAGCATTCCCATGCAACTCATCAAGGTCGATCCGCGTGCGCTGAAGGAAAATCCCGACCGCCTGCGCCAGACGAAATCGACGCCGCAGGCCGACGCGTTGCTGCTCGCCACGATCAAGGCCGTCGGCATCGTCCAGCCGCCTGTCATCACGCCCGAAACTGGCGGGGGCAACGGCTACATCATCAATGCCGGACATCGCCGCGTGAAGCAGGCGATCGCAGCGGGTCTCGAGGAAATCGACGTGCTCGTCGACGAGGCGTCAAACGACAACGGCGCCATGCGATCGATGGTCACGAACATCGCTTTCGAGCCGATGAACCCCGTCGACCAGTGGCGGGCGATCGAGCGCCTGGTCGCGCTCGGCTGGACCGAGGAGGCGATTGGCGTGGCGCTCGCGCTCCCCGTGCGCCAGATCAAGAAGCTGCGGCTGCTCGCCAACGTCCTTCCGGCCATGCTCGATCACATGGCCAAGGGCGACATGCCGAACGAGCAGCAGCTGCGCACCATCGCGGCGGCCTCGCTCGACGAGCAGAAGGAGGTCTGGAAGAAGCACAAGCCGTCGAAGGGCGATCCGCAGGTCTCGTGGTGGAGCGTGGCGCAGGGCCTGCAGAAGACCCGCATGTATGCGCGCCATGCAAGCTTTGGCGACGATCTCGCGCAGGCTTACGGCATCCAGTGGGTCGAGGACCTGTTCGCTCCGGCCGATGAGGACAGCCGCTACACCACGAATGTCGAGGGCTTCCTCGGCGCGCAGCAGGAATGGATGACGGCGAACCTGCCCAAGAAGGGCGTCATCGCCGAAACCACGAACTGGGGGGAGGTGAAGCTGCCGCCGAAGGCCGAGCGCGTCTACGGCAAGCCGACCAAGTCCGATTGCACCGCGATGTACCTCGACCGCGAGGGTCGTGTGCAGAGCGTGCATTATCGCATGCCTGAAGCCAAGAAGCCGAAGGGCGGCAAGGGCGCGAGCAGCACCGATAACGCCCCGGAGGACGTCGGTGAAGTGTCGAGGCCGCGTCCCGACGTGACTCGCAAGGGCGTCGAGATGATCGGCGACTACCGAACCGACGCGCTGCGCGAAGCGCTCGGCCGCGCGCCGATCGAGGACGATGCGCTGATGGCGCTGCTGATCCTCGCCTTCGCCGGCCAGAACGTCTCGGTGACGACGGGGAGCGGCGGTGTCTACTACGGCCACAGCCGGCTGGCGAAGAACGCGGCGGTGCTGTTCGACGCCGACGGCAAGCTCGCCTTCGACATGGACACGCTGCGTGTTGCGGCCCGCACCATGCTGGTCGACGTTTTCTCGTGCCGGGAAAACGCCACCAACAGCGGCATCGTCGCGCGCATCGCGGGCGAGATGATCGGCGCCGACGCATTCCTGCCGAACATGGGCACGGAGGATTTCCTCTCGTGCCTGTCGCGGCCGGCGCTCGAAGGCTCGTGCAAGGACACGCCGGTCCTGCCGCGCCAGCGCGTGAAGGACACGCGCGCAGCTCTCGTCGAGCATTACAAGGAGGGGCATTTCGTCCATCCCTCCGCGCTCTTCGCCCCCGATCCGGCGAAGCTCTCCGACTGGCTGTCGTCGCGCGCGACGGCGACCGACGACGATGAAGCCGACGAAGAGGTGGCCGATATCGGCGAGGCAGGCTCCGACGATGATGAAGCCGGCGAATTCCTGGATGCGGCCGAGTAGCGACGCATCCGCTCATCTCATCTCGCAAACGACATCCCGCCGCCGGCCCTGCCGGCGGCGGTTCCGTTTCCACACACGCGCTATCCAAGGAGGACACCATGTCCGCGCACACGATCTTCGACACCGCACCAATCGGGTCCATCGTCGCCTGGTCCGATGGAACGCCGCAGCCCCCGCCGCGCTTCACCAAGAAGCTGGCGGCTTGGCACACGAGCAACAGTCGCGGCCGGTTGATCCGCAAGCAGGGGGCGCGCGGCGTCGGCAACCTCTCGCTCTCGGCATGCTTCACCCTGCACGAGGCCGACCACGGCGCCGGCGGGGTCGTCGCGATCCGCGTCCATCGGACGTTCTCGCTCGACTCGCGACTGGCCTTCACCATCGTCGAGCGCGCGGCGATCGGATCGGTCCGCATCCTCGATCGCGCTGGCGACGACGCCGAACTGGTCTATCTCGCAACACACGAGGCCGACGCCCGCGAGTGGCTGACGCGCCACGGCTATCCGCGTGCCGTGCTCCAGGAGGTGACGGCCGACGAGGTCGGCGCCGACATCGTTGAGGGGAGGACAGCGGCATGAACGCCCCCTCTCCTGCCCGTCCTCAGACCGAGACCCCCGGATTTCCGGGGGTTTCTTTCGGCCGAAGCGCCGACGGCATGCCTGTCGCGCTCGTCGGCGACACGGCGTTCGCCATGGCGATGGCGCGCGACGATCGGCACTATCTCGTCACCGCGTGGAGGCTCTCGCGACCGATGGGCGAGTGGACGCGCGCCTATTTCTACGGGCACTCAGGCGAGCTCGCCGACGAGGCGGCGTTTCGCGCGCGCGTGCTCGAAAACGCCGAACATCAGCGCGAGCGCAAGATGCTCGGCCGTGTCGAGGAATATTCGCGTGCCCATACGCCCTGGGGCACCTCGCAGGGCGCGACGATCTACGCCGAGGGCGTCACGTCGCATTCGACTGCCGGGCATGGCGGCTTCAAGCTCTCGTCCGAGCGAAACCGCAAGGTCCATCGCATGCTGCGCTCGGCCGGCGGATGGTACGAGGAAGATGCTGAGTGGGCGATCGTCGCGATCACCTTTCCGCATCTCTTCACCGCCTTCGAGCGTCGCTGTGCGGAGCGGACCATCAAGGACAGCTGGCCCGATGCCTGGGAGGCGATCTTCGGCACCATCCTCATGCCGGGCGAATCGCACGAGAAGGATCGCCGGGCCTTCGAAGCGGCCCATGCCCACGACTGGATCGCGATCTCTGCGATCACGTCGAAGCAGGTCGCGGGCTTTGTCGAGGTCGTCGCGACGCCGGGCGGTAAGCGGGGCTTTGGGACCGAGGAGCGCCGCTTCCTCGTGCCCTCGGACGAATATCGCGTCGGCCGCTTCGGCTTCGTGGTCGATCCCGCTCGCCACCACGTCTATGGCGGCGAGTCGGACTTTATCGGCTGGCAGCCAGGGAGGGCGGCATGATCCCCTCCTCCAATCGTCGTCATCTTCTCCACCGCATGGAGGAAGCACGGCGACAGACGCAGCGCCAGCTCGACATGATCGATCGGCAGATCACGCGGAGGATGACGGCGCTGATCCCGTCGCTCGGCCGCAGGCAGTCCGGGTATCGTCGCGGCAAGCCGCCGGATCCGGATGCTTTCCTCGAGCGGTATCGCGCGAGCCTGGCGGCGCTCACGGCGGAGCGCCAACCGGAAATCGACGCCTTGGCGCGAAAGCTCGCGCGGCAGGACCATGCAATCGAGGCGCTGCGGCGGCGCCTTGGTATCGAAGACGGCCGACCCGCTGGCCGCCACGCGTGCATCAGCACGACGGTGGATCATCATGATGCCGGCCCGGCTCGGCGCTGTGGCCGGAAACCGGCGCGTCGATCTTGCGATGATCGGCATCCGACGGCGTGCGGGTCGAGCAGAGAGCCCACGCCGCCAGCACGGCGCGCTCCGGCCACTGTCAACGGCGCATGAGGGAGCGCGGGCTGTCGCACCCTGACGCTATCCGGTCGACGCCTGGGCAAGGTTGGAATCAACTGGCCTGCGCCGGCGTCTGGTCCGCGGCCGAGAACATCCAACGCCGGCGGCTCCAACACCGGCGGCGACCTTGCCGATGATGGAATGCATCCGCCTCGTGGAAACCTCCGATCAGGCACCCGGCGAGACGACTGGCGCTGGAGTCGTGCGCGCGGGCGCAGCCGGGAGAGAGTGCCGGTCGTCTGCGATGAGGTGCCAGGCCGCCACGAAAGCGGCCGGACGGTCCGGCGGGTGTCATGCGTCGCGGCCGGCGGCCTGGTGGTGGGGTGCGGCGGGTACATGAGGTCCTTACCTGTCGGTTTCGCTTGTTGATGGGCGTTCCGGCCCGCCGGGCCTCCCCTCGGGTTTTGTTGCGCTCTTAAACCGGCGGCCGGTCGCTTCAAGGCCGCGTGCCGCGCCGCGTTGCGGCCGGAGCTGCCGATCTCGGCACAGCGGGCCCGCGCGCCGCGCGAGGGCTGGAAGCCCTGCTTGCGCGCAAACCGGCTCCGCTCGATCCGGCCGCCCCGGACCCTGAAACGCCCGTCATTCCGCCGGTTTCGGTCGATCGCACCCGAAGGGAGGACCGGCAGGAGCCGATCCGGGCCTTCAGGCGAACCGAAGGAAAGGAAGTTCTCATGACCAAAGCCGCTCGCACCCAACGTCAGCCCGCGAAGGTCGTCCAGGTCCGCAAGAGCACCACGCTCGAAATGGTCAGGCTTGCCTGCCCCGACGCCGCCCAGGCGACGCTCATCTCCGAGAGCTTTGGTCTTCCCGTTCTCGACGGCGACGGGATCCGTGATCTCCATCAGCGCATGATCGTCGAGACGGCCGACAGCCTGAGCGAAGGCCTCGGCGAGAGAGCGATGCAGATTCATCTGCAGCGGATCGTCGGCGCCTATGTCGGCTCCGCGCACGGCGCCGGCCAGTTCTATAGCCGCGCGGTGACCGAGGCCCGCGATGCGACGGCCAAGGCGTCCAACGACCTGCGCGACGAGGACCTCGACGGTCCCGTCGGTTTCGACAGCACCGCGCAGCGCAAGCGCGAGTTCGCCGCTGACATGGCCTTGCAGTCGCACGCCCTGCGCATGGCGGCCGAGGGTGCCGTCGCGGCCTACGAGCACGTCGTCGGCGAGCGCTGGAAGCCCTTCGAGCGTCCGGTCGAAAATCCCGGCCACACGCTCGATCGCAAGGCGGCCGAAATGCAGCTGGCGGCCTTCGGCTGATGGCACCGGGCGAGGCTTCGGCCTCGCCCGTCTTCGATACCACGACGCTGGGCTGGCCCCGATGGGGCCGGCCCCTTTTTCGTGTCGCTGCCGCGGCCGCAGCGCACGACGGCGGCGACGACCGCCATGCGGCCGCTCCTCAAGAAGATGGAATGGAGAAAATGAGGCGGTGCGCGTCGCGACGCCCGTCCGGCTTTTGGTCCTGCCAGGGCCGGGGCCCGGCGCAGCGGCTTCGCCGCCCTCCACTTCGTTGCGGCCCAAGGGTGCGCCGCTCCCCTGAATTCCCTGGCGATGGACCGCCGTGACGAGGTCGCGATGGGCGCGACCTCCAAGCGGAGGTTCAGGAAAATGACTGAGAAGAAGGAAGGCTCACGCGCCGACGTCTACGCGCGCATCACCGATCGCATCGTCGCGGATCTCGAAAAGGGTGTTCGGCCCTGGATCCAGCCATGGAGCGCCGGCCACGCGGGTCGGCGCATCACGCGGCCGCTGCGCCACAACGGCGAACCTTACAGTGGCATGAACGTGCTGCTGCTCTGGTCGGAAGCGCTCGCGCGCGGTTTCACCTCGCCGACCTGGATGACGTTCAAGCAGGCGATCGAGCTCGACGCTCATGTCCGCAAGGGCGAGTCGGGCGCGACCGTTATCTATGCGAGCCGTTTCACCCGGACGGAGACCGACGGCAATGGCGGCGAGGTCGAGCGCGACATCCCGTTCCTGAAGACCTATTCGGTCTTCAACGTCGAGCAGATCGCCGGACTGCCCGACCACTTCTACCGGCAGCCGGCGCCGACGATCGATCCGATCCAGCGGATCGATCATGCCGATCGCTTCTTCGCGAATACGGGGTCGGCGATCCGGCATGGCGGCGCGCGAGCCTTCTACGCGCCGTCGACCGATCACATCCAGATGCCGCCATTCGAGACGTTTCGCGACGCTGCATCGTACGTGGCGGTGCTGAGCCACGAGCATGTCCATTGGACGGCGGATTCGCGCCGCGTGGGGCGCGACCTCAGCCGTTATGCGAAGGATCGCAGCGAACGCGCGCGCGAGGAGCTCGTCGCCTTATCCTGACACTGTGATCCTGTCTCAGAATCAGGCATGGGGAGGCATCATCGGCGGTTCCGATGAGGCTCTTCAGACGTCCGAGTCAAGCGTTCCCGCAGCGTAAGCGAGGACAACGCTTGACGCGGCGGCGACTCCACAAGCTTGTTCATGGGGTGCAGGCAAAGTCCTGCACCCCTGCCACGTGGCGAACGGGAGAGCGCGAGGGGAACCCCTCGCATTCCAAACAAAAGAGTTGCGCCGAAGGCGCTCCGTTCAGGTATCGTGCGTGCAGTTATATTTTACCGACCTTGGCGCTGTTTCGCGCCCGCTTTCCATAGATGGTTTCGCAGTGAACACTGCGCCCGGCGCGCTTGACACGGCCGAGCGCGCCGGGCTGATCGATGACATGCCCTTCATCCTGATGGATGACGGCAGCTACGATCTTGATCTCAACCGGTTCTTCCGCGCCTGTCCCGCTATGGGGGCGCGATCGCCGAACACGTGGCGCTCCTACGCACGCGATATTCTTGTTTGGGCACGCTTCCTCCACGAACGCCGCGGCGGCAAGACGGTCTGGCAGGCCGACCGCCATGACGTGTTGGCGTTTCATCGGGCACGGCGCCTGTCGGACGCCGCATACCGCATTTCGGCGTCGAGCTGGAACCGTTGCGTTGCCGCGCTTGACAAGCTTTATCGCTGGGCCGTTGAAGAGGAGATCATCACGACCTCGCCCTTCGGCTACGGCGTCGCGCTACGGCGGGCGTCGGGTAGGCGCGCCATGGTGGCCGTCACGACGAACCGGGCACGTGAGCGCGCAGCGCGTCGGCACGATACCCGATACATTGACCTCGGCCGCTACCTGCTTTTTCGCGACGTCGGGCTGAGAGGACGTCTGCCGGACGGTTCCGAGGATCCTGCGTGGCGTGGCCGCAATGGGGAGCGGAACGCCCTCTTCGCCGAGCTTCTCGTCACGACCGGTTTGCGGCTGACCGAGGCCGGCAGCCTGCTCCTGACGGAGCTTCCGCGCCTGACCGAGGCTGGATCGCGCTCAGCGCCGTTCGATCTTGCCGGTCCGATCGCCAAGGGCGGACGGCCACGGCGCATCCCTATTCCCCGCAGGGTGCTGAGGATGATCGCCGACTACATCGACTTCGAGCGCACGATTTCCGCCTCGCGGTCCGAACCGGCGCTGTCCGATCCGCTCTGGCTAATGCCGGTGGACAGGAAGGTAAGAGATGACGCAGGCAAGCGTGTTCGGGTCGACCGCCTGACGCCACGCGAGCGCCGGCGCGTGCTGATCGGTGCACCCGCTACGGCGCAGCATGCCGTGCTCTGGCTGACCGAATGCGGCCAGCCTGTCCCGCCGGCCACCTGGGAAGCTGCCTTCCGCCGGGCCTGCGTCCGCTGTCGTCGCTTCGGCATCGAGATCGACGTGACGCCGCATACCTTGCGGCATACCTTCGCCGGCAACATGCTCTCCATGCTGATCCGCGAGCAGATCGGCTCGGTGTTCGATCCGCAGGACCGGCACGGCGCGGCCTACCGGCGGATTCTCTGCGATCCGCTGCAGAAGCTGCAGCACCTGCTGGGGCACGCCAGCGTGACCAGCACCTACATCTATCTCGACAGCCTTGCCGAGGCGCAGGAGCTGGTCGAGGCGGCCGCGGATCGCTGGGCAGAAGATACGGCTGGAGATGCCGCATGATTGCCGCGATGACTGCCTTAAAGCGGTGGCCGGGCCGCCGTGCACTGTTTCCCGAAGCCTTGCCCGACCCCGAGGGTGAAGCCGTCGCTGCGATCGCGTCGCTGCGCTTCTCCGTCACGCTTGCGGACCGTAGCAAGACAATCGACCTGACGATGCTCAGCGGCCGCAGGGCGTTGGCCCGGAGTTTTGCCGGTGCTCTCTGGCGCGCCTGCCAGGTCGGCGGTCCGGCCGGCTCGATCTCGACCGCTTCCGCCTATGCCAATGCGCTTAAGACGTTCTGGCGGTATCTCGACGCCGTTAGTCCCCACGTCGTCAGATTGTCCGACGTGAGCGCCGCCTGCATCGACGGCTTCGACGCCTGGATGGAGGAGAGCGGCCTGCATCCCAATCACCGGCTGCGCCGGATGAGCAAGGTGCTCAACTTGCTGCGGCTCGCCGAAGCCGCCGAGCCCGGCCGCCTGCCGCCCGATGCCTCGCGGCGCTTGATGTACACGAGCGACCGGCCGGGCGTGCGCGCCCGGCCGCGTGATGCCTATGGCGACGATATCGCGAAGGCGTTGCGGACCGCGGCACGCACCGATCTGGCCGCCATCATCCGTCGCTTCGCTGACGCAGATCGAATGCCGACGGTCGAGGACGCCTTTCGAAGCAGCGCGCTCGCGGCGGCACACGAAGCGGCCATGGCGGCGATCGATGCGGAAGGCGTCATTGGGCACAGGCATCCTCTCTTCAAGCGGCTCTACACACTCCGCCGTGAGAGCGGCTTGCCGAACGATCGCCTGATCCACGATCTGCATGGCCGCCGGCACCTGCTCGCCGCCGACCTCGTGTCGCTCATAGTCCTTGTCTCGCTCGACACGGGGCTCGAGATCGAAGCGATCAAGGACCTGCGGGCAGATTGCCTGAAGAATCCGGCGGGTGGCTATGTCGAGATTGAGTATTGTAAGCGGCGGGCGCGCGGCGCTGAGTGGAAGCGGCTGCGCGTGCGCGACGGCGGTTCCTCGACTCCGGGCGGTCTGATCCGCAAGGTGCTGCAGTGGACCGGCCCGGCGCGAGACCGGCTCGGCGCCGATACGCTCTGGGTCCACTACGCCTGGGGCCGCTTGATCCCGCGCGTGCTTGGCATGAAGGAGCCTGTGGCTTCATGGACCCGCCGGCATGACATCCGCGATGAACAGGACCAGCCCCTTCGTCTCAACCTGACTCGCCTGCGCAAGACTCACAAGGCGGCATGGTACCGGCGCACGGGCGGCCAGCTCGAGCGCTTTGCCGTTGGGCACAGCACCGCGGTTGCGGCCAATCACTACGCCGACATTCCCGCGCTTCGCCATATTCACGAAGCCACGATCGCCGACGCCATGAGCGATGCGCTTGACGCAGCCCTGCGTCCCTGCGTGCTGTCGCCGGACGAGGAAGCGGCCGTCCGGGTCGATCCCGACCACGCGACCGGTCTTCCCATTTCCGGCGCCGCCGCTGTCACCGCGTTGCTCCGCGGCGAACAGGATGTCTGGCTCGCCAGTTGCGGCGGGTTCTACGCGAGCCCGTTCGGCCCAGAGGGCGAAGCCTGTCCGTCGCCCTTTTGGGGCTGTCTCGAATGCAGCAACGCGGTGATCACGGCCCGCAAGCTGCCCGCGCTGCTGTCGTTCCTCAGCTTTATCAGGACGCAGAGACAAGCGCTCACCGAAGCCGACTGGACGACCAAGTTCGGCCGCGTTCATGGCCGGATCGCCGATCAGATCCTGCCCCGGTTCAGCGAAGCCGAGATTGATGAGGCGCGACAGGCTGCGGCTGCGGACCCGAGGCTGATCTACCTTCCGCCTGAAGCGGGAGCGCCATGATGCCAGCACCGATCACACTTCCAGCCAGACCTTCTTTGCCCTCGGTCATTTACAGTGACGACGAGCCCGTGCTCGCCGGCGTCGCAATCAGGGACGATGCCGACCGCGCGCAGCTCCACCGTTTCGGTGACGATCACTGGGATTTGAGCGCCGCCATCTTCCGGGTGAACGCGCGCTACAGCAATTACCGGCTCAACTTCGCCCGCATCGCCGATCCGGTCACGCGCCGTCTGGCGAAAGAGTATGTAATCGCCCGTCTGCGCATCCACTTGCCGGGATATCGTGCGCCCTGCGGCGCGACCTCGGCGATCCGGCTTCTGCGCTACATCCAGCACTTTGCCGCGTTCCTTCGGACGCAGCTCGGCGCCGTCGACCTCGGCCGAGTGGATCCGGCTTTGCTCGACGCCTATCTGGTGCATGCCCGCGACGGCGGCCGGAGAACGCCCCACGAGACGGTGAAGTATGTCGAGGTGCCGATTGACCTGCACCACCTGGCGCCGTGGCTGACCGGCGGCGGTATCGGCTTTCTGCCGTGGCGCGGGCGCGCCGCGCACCGTGTCGCCGGCCGGCCGCCGGCGCCTGCCGAGAACGCCACGCCGCGCATTCCCGAGCCGGTCATCGGCGCCATGCTTCGCTGGGCGCTCAAGTATGTTGAGATCTATGCACCCGACATTCTCGCGGCGCGGGCGGAGCTGGATGCTCTCGAGGCCCGCTGCGCCCGGCTGATGGCGCGGGATCAGCAGACCGGACGGGCCGTCGCCAGGACCTATCGGGCCCGCGTGGCGAAGTGGCTCGACGCGCGCCGGGCTGCCGGCCGGGGTATCCCGATCTGGGAGCGCGCGCCCAACGCCGCCCGCCGGATCGATCCGCTGACCGGCCAGGAGCTGCCACCCTACAATCTGCACTTGATGCGGCTGCACGCCGGTGCGCCGGAGAGCGGCCGCGTCAGCCAGTCCGAGGCGACCGCGCGACTGATCGAGGAGATGGCTGCCGAGCTCGGAACCGAGGTTGGCGGTCTCGATACGCCGATCTCCATTGATCCGGACACCGGCCTGTCATGGCGCGAGCGCTTCGACGGCCTCAGTCTCGCCCGCGAGGAGCGGATGCTGCAGGGCGCCTGCTATATCGTCTGCGCCTATCTCACCGGCATGCGCGACAGCGAGGTGCAGGCGATGCAGCCGGGCTGCGTGTCGCCGGTGCGTAGCGGCGACGGCCTGGTCGAACGCTATCGGGTGCGCAGCACCGTCTACAAGCGCCATGGCCCGCGCGGCGTGACGGCCGACTGGATCACCATTGAGCCGGTCGCCCGCGCCGTGGAAGTCATGGAGGTGCTCTCGGCGCGCAATCGCAAGGAGAAGGGACTCTCGTCCCTGTGGGTGACGCTGAAGGATTGGCCCTGGAGCGCCGATCACCTCGGCATGGGCGCAACGGCAACGCTCAATCTGTTCCGCGACGGCCTGGACGCGCGTTCGGAAGGCGGACCAGCGATCCCGCGCCCCGGCGACGAGCCGTGGAAGTTCACGACGCGGCAGCTGCGCCGCACAATTTCCTGGTACATCGCCAACCGGCCGTTCGGCACCATCGCCGGCAAGATCCAGTACAAGCACGCCTCGGTCGCCATGTTCGAAGGTTATGCCGGATCGGCGCGGGCCGACTTCCGCCTCGCCGTCGAGCGCGAGCGCGCGCTCGGCCAGCTCGACGACATTGTCGCCCATTACGAGGCCTATCTGCGCGACGAAGGTCCGGCCGGACCGGGTGCGGCGCGATTGCGACGGGAGTTCGCCCGCGTCCACGACGAGATCGGTGATCTTCCCGGCCGGATCATGGACCGCAAGCGGTTGCGCACCACGCTCGCCCATCTCGGACGGACGTTGCATGTCGGCTTCCTCAATGACTGCCTCTTCGATGCGGCGACCGCCCTCTGCCTCACGGACGTGGCGGATCCCGAGCGAACGGCGCCGGCGCTTTCCCGATGCAGTCCCGATCGCTGCCCGAACGCCTGTCTGACCGCCCGGCATCGCGAGCCGTGGCAGGCCTCGATCGCCGAGGGCGAAGGGCTGCTTGCCGACCGGCGCCTGTCGCCGTTGCAACGCGAAGCCATCGCGCGCGACAACGAACGCAAACGCCGGCTCATCGCACCCCTGATAGAGGGCGCCGCATGAGCGCGCTCGGCCCGAAGAGCGAGGCGGCGCTGCGGGCGGCGATGGCACGGCTGCTCGACGGCCGCCCCGAGCGCACCGACGGCGCGCTGACCGTCGCCAACCTGGCGCGCGAGGCCGGAGTCAGCCGGGCGACGGCGAACCGTGCGGTCGATGTTCTCGCCGAGTTCCGTGCCGCCGAAGCACGCCACCGGCGAGCCACTCCGAGAGCCCTCAAGGAGCGCATCCGCGCGCTCGAGGCCGAGCTGCGCGCCGTGCGCGGCGCCGAGATCGCCGAGCTGCGCGGCCTCGCCCGCACGCTCGCCCAGCACATCCAGGTGCTGACGCTGCAGATCGCCGAGCGGGATGCGGTGATAGCCGGTCTGCAGGACGAGCTTGACCGATCGCGCGAGGCCAAGGTCGTCGCGCTGCGACGCCCGCCGCGAGACGGCGCCGGCTGAGAGCCGCGCAACTGCCTATCGTCGACCGGTCTTGCGGTCGTCGGTCATGGGTGCCTCTTCAAGCTCGCCCGTCGAGGCAGGGGCTCGGGTGTGGCAGACGCTGCCAGCCCATCAACCCTGTTCCGCACCAGCACCGAGAACAGGGTGTGACGGGCCGGCCCCCCCGCGTCTGCCCCTGCCGCCTCGCCCTCGACGGAGAGGGCGAGCTGAAGGAGGCACCCATGACCACAGATCGCAGCAACTCGACCCGGACTGATATCTACGAGCGTGTCACCAGCCAGATCATCGCCGCCATCGAAGCCGGCGCCGGCGACTACCGGATGCCGTGGCATCACGACGGATCGGCCATCACCACGCCGGTCAACGTCGCCTCGTGCAAGGCCTATCGTGGCGTCAACATCCTCTCGCTCTGGGCCGCGGCGCACGCGGCCGGCTATCCCGCCGGCATTTGGGGCACCTACCGCCAATGGCAGGCGCTCGGCGCCCAGGTTCGCAAGGGCGAACGCGGCCATCTGGTCGTGTTCTGGAAGACCACCGATCGCGGCGATGCGGACGCCCAACACGGCGACGAGGATCGCGACGAGCCCGCCCGGCGGATGTTCGCCCGCGGCTACACCGTCTTCAACTGCGCGCAGGTCGACGGCTACACACCGCCCGAGACGCCGGAGCTGCCCGAGGTCGAGCGGATCGAGCGGGCCGAACGGTTCTGCGCGGCCCTCGGCATCGACATCCGCCACGGCGGACCGCAGGCCTACTACCGCCCGTCTACCGACCAGGTGCAGATGCCGGAGTTCGCCTGCTTCCGCGACGCGGTCGCCTACTACGCCGTGTTGCTGCATGAATGCGGCCACGCTTCCGGCGCCAGGCATCGCCTCGACCGCGATCTTTCCGGACGCTTCGGCTCGGCCGCCTACGCGATGGAGGAATGCACGGTCGAGCTCTTGAGCGCGATGATCTGCGCCGATCTCAACCTGAGCGTCGAGCCGCGACCCGACCACGCCCGTTACATCGCCTCCTGGCTCAAGGTGCTGCGTTCCGACTCGCGCGCCATCTTCACCGCCGCGAGCAAGGCGCAGGAGATCACCGACTGGATGCACGCGCAGCAGGTCGGCGATCGCCAGCACGAGGTCCGGGGCGCCGCATAGGCGCCCCTGCTCGATCAGTTGACGGTTCGCTCCTGGAACAGTGTCTCGATCAGCGGACACTCCGGGAGCGTGCCGTCGCCGCACTGGGCAACGACGTCCTCGAGCACCCGCTCCATGCGCCTTAGGTCGGCGATCTTCGCCCGGACGTCGGCAAGGTGGACGGCAGCGACATCGCGTGCTTCGGCACAGGGCCGGTCGCGCTCGTCAACGAGACGCAGGAGCTCACGGATTTCGTCAAGCGAGAACCCGAGCTCGCGCGCCCGCAAAACGAAGCGAAGCCGCCGCTCGTGAGTGCTGTTGTAGCTGCGATAGCCGCTCGCCGTGCGCGGCGGCTCGGGCAGAAGGCCGACCTTCTCATAATAGCGCACCGTCTCCAGATTGCAGCCCGTCCGCCGGGCGAGCTCGGCCCGCTGTATGCCCTTCATCCCGGCGTGATCGCCCATCGCAAAAAGCCCTCTTGACTCTGTAGTTGCTACAGACTGCACACTAGCGCCTGGATAGGAATTCGGCAAGGAAAGCGAGTCCTGACATGAATGCATCGCGATATGGACCAGCAGACATTGCACCGACTGCAGCGAAGCTGACGACGCCCGAGCAGAATGAGGTCCGGCGGCAGCGCCTGGTCGCAGTCGGCGGTATTCTCGGCGCCATCGGCGCCTCGTCCTGCTGCATCATTCCACTCATCCTGTTCAGCCTTGGTATCAGCGGTGCCTGGATTGGCAATCTGACGGCACTTGCCCCCTACAAGCCCTTCTTCGTCGCTGGGACGACAGGCGTTCTCGGCTACGGCTTTTACCTCGTCTACTGGAAGCCACGGCGAGCCTGCGCCGACGGCGAAGCCTGCACACGCCCCGCCCCCAGCCGCCTCGTCCAGATCGGACTCTGGATGGCAACGGTTCTCGTCGTTGCTGCCTTCGCCTTCGACTACGTTGCTCCGCTGCTGCTTTCCGCCTGATACCGAAAGGAGAGCCTCCCCCTATGAAGAGTTTGAGCGTTTGCACCCTGATCGGCTCGCTGATGCTGGCCCCTGCCGCCTGGGCCGGCGAGCGCACCATCACCTTCGCCGTCGACAACATGACCTGCGCCACGTGTCCCTACATTGTGAAGACCACGATGGCGGCGGTCCCCGGCGTCGCGAATGTGACCGTCTCCTTCGAGGCGAAGACCGCGACTGTCACCTTCGACGATGCGAAGACGAACCCCGATGCCATCGCGGCCGCCAGCATGAATGCCGGTTATCCGGCCCACCCGAGGCAGGGCAGTTGACATGAACGACCTTGCCCTGGTCCGCACCGGCGTGGCGGGCGGCATAATAGCTGCGATCTGCTGCGTGACACCCATTCTTGCCGTCCTGCTGCCGCTCGTCGGTCTGGGCGCGTGGCTCGTCAGCGCGGATCTGATGGCGTTTTCACTGCTGGCCGTCAGCCTGGGACTCATAGCGTGGGGCCTCTACCGCCGCCGGGCGAATGCGGCCTGCGGCGAGAGCAAGAACCACAAGGAAGCCTGAAGCCATGAACGATTGCTGTGCATCCTCCTCCCGGGACAAACCTGCCGTTTCTCAGCCCGCGACACTGCCGAGCTTCGCCGTGCGGCCCGATGTTACGTTTCCGGACTGGTCGGCCGTCACATTGCCGGCGGTCCGAGACGCCTTGCAGGCGATGGTCGGCTCCGACCACGTGCTCAATCGCTGGAGCGGCTACGATCCCACCACGGACCGCGTGCGCGTTGCGTTGCTCCAGCTCTACGCCGAAGACGGGCAGGCCCCGGCTATAGGCGCGCTTGCGGAACGTGCAAGTTTGAGCGAGACGGCCATCTGGCCGTTGCTCGCAGAACTTCGCCGGCGCGACCTCGTCGTTCTCGACGGCGAGCAGATCGTCGGTGCCTATCCCTTCACCGACCGCGACACCGGCCATCGGGTCACGCTGGACGGACATGTTCTCAACGCCATGTGCGCGGTCGACGCGCTCGGCATCGGCGCCATGACCGGTCGTGACGTCGCGATCGCCTCGCAATGCCGCCATTGCGGCGCGCCGATCCGGATCACGACGCGTGAGCGAGGACGGGCGCTGGCCGCCGTCGCGCCGTCGACGGCCGTCATGTGGCAAAGTGTCCGCTATGAAGGCGGCTGCGCCGCGAGCTCGCTCTGCGCGACGACCGCCTTCTTCTGCTCGGACGAGCATCTCTCCCTCTGGCGCGACGAACGTTCTGCCGACAAGCCGGGTTTCCGGCTGTCGATCGAGGAAGGACTGCAGGCTGGCCGCGCTCTGTTCGGGCCGAGCCTTGCTGGACTCGATACGGCGTCGAAGAGCACGGCGGTCGCAAGCCGCCCCTTCCCGGCCAACGGCCGCAATGGTGGCACCTACGACCTCGTCGTGATTGGCGCCGGCTCGGCCGGCTTCTCTGCCGCGATCACCGCCGCTGATCAGGGCGCCCAAGTCGCGCTGATCGGCAGTGGTACCATCGGCGGCACCTGCGTCAATGTCGGCTGCGTACCATCGAAGACCCTCATCCGCGCCGCTGAGACGCTGCACAACGCTCGCGTGGCAGCCCGTTTTGCCGGCATCACAGCCGAGGCCGAACTGGCCGACTGGCGCGGAACCGTTCGTCAGAAGGACGCGCTGGTTTCGGAGCTGCGCCGGGCCAAGTATGTCGACCTGCTCCCCGCCTACAACGGCATCGCGTATCGCGATGGGCCGGCGCGCCTCGTCGACGACGGTGTCGAGGTGAATGGTACACGCATTCCGGCCGGCAAAATCATCATCGCTACCGGCGCGCGGCCGGCAATCCCCGCCATCCCTGGGATCGAGACCGTGCCGTATCTGACCAGCACGTCGGCGCTCGAGCTTGAGAAGCTGCCGTCCTCACTGCTCGTCATCGGCGGCGGCTATATCGGCGCGGAACTCGCCCAGATGTTCGCCCGTGCCGGCGTCAAGGTGACGCTCGTCTGTCGCTCGCGACTGTTGCCTGAGGCCGAGCCGGAGATCGGCGCGGCGCTGACGGGGTATTTCGAGGACGAAGGGATCACTGTCGTCTCCGGCATCGCCTACCGTACGATCCGCAAGACTGAGGGCGGCGTTTCACTGACCGTTACGCGCGACGGCGAGGATATTGCTGTCGGCGCCGATCAGGTGCTGATTTCCACCGGCCGCACGCCCAACATCGAAGGCCTCGGGTTTGCCGAGCACGGGATTGCCATCTCGCCGAAGGGCGGCATCGTCGTCGATGACCGCATGCGCACGACGCGCGCTGGCATCTATGCCGCCGGCGACGTCACCGGCCGCGACCAGTTCGTCTACATGGCTGCCTACGGTGCCAAGCTCGCGGCCAAGAACGCCCTTAACGGCGACAGCCTGCGCTATGACAACAGCGCCATGCCGGCGATCGTGTTCACCGATCCGCAGGTGGCGAGCGTCGGGCTGATCGAGGCCGCAGCGCGCGCCGCCGGGCATGCGGTCCGCGTCTCGACGATCGGTCTCGACCAGGTGCCCCGTGCGCTTGCCGCCCGCGACACACGTGGGCTCATCAAGCTCGTCGCCGACGCCGGCAGCGGCCGGCTGCTTGGCGCGCACATCCTCGCGCCGGAAGGCGCCGACAGCATCCAGACCGCAACACTGGCAATCCGGCAGGGGCTCAGCGTCGACGATCTGGCGGACACGATCTTTCCGTACCTCACCACCGTCGAGGGCCTGAAGCTCGCGGCGCTAGCCTTCGACAGGGACGTCGCCAAGCTGTCCTGCTGCGCCGGTTGAATAGTGGCAAGGGCCTCTGAGCACCCCTCGAATCTGTCTCACGCGTCGAGATCGATCGGAAGCGTGTGGATTTTCAGACAAATGCCGCCGAAAAATCCGCCTGAGACAGGTTGACTGTTCAGATAAGTGGCCGAAATCGGATCTGCGCTGATCTGCGCCGACCTCGGGATCGTGCCCGAGCTCGAACCGCGGCCCGACCACGCAAGCTACGTGGAATCGTGGCTCCAGGTCCTGCAGGGCGACAAGCGCGCGGTCTTCCAGGCCGCCGCACACGCGCAGCGCGCCGCCGCCTTCCTGCACGGTCTCCAGCCGGCGGAAGCCGCAGAGGGGGAGGCAGCGTAATGTTTCACGTTCCGCCTGCTTCTGGGGAGGGGCTTTCGCCCTCCCCGATCCGCTTGCGCGTGCTCTCGCTCGGCGCCGGCGTCCAATCGACGACAATGGCGCTGCTCGCGGCCCATGGCGAAATCGGCCCGATGCCGGATTGCGCGATTTTTGCCGATACCGGCTGGGAGCCTGCCGCCGTCTACGAGCATCTCGATTGGCTCATGTCAGGAAATGTCCTGCCCTTTCCCGTGCACATCGTGTCGGCCGGCAATATCCGCGAACACGTTCTCGCCGCCGGCGAGGGCCGTCGATGGGCATCGATTCCGGCGTTCACCCGCACGGTCAGGCCTGCCGGTACGCCCATTCCGGTCCTCGACGAGGATGATGAGGGTGAGCTGATCGAGATCGGCGAACGCCGCAGCGCGGCCGACATCATCTCGATCGGCATGATCCGCCGGCAATGCACGGCGGAGTTCAAGATCGTTCCGATCCGGCGCAAGGTCCGCGAGCTCGCCGGGCTTGCCCGCAAGCGCTCGCCCTCCTTCCCTGTCGTCGAGCAATGGATCGGCATCAGCACGGACGAGGTCATCCGGGCGAAGCCGAGCTTCGAAGGCTGGCAGATCAAGCGCTTTCCCCTGATCGAGCGACGCATGTGCCGGCAGGATTGCATGGCGTGGCTGCACCGCCATGGCTATCCGATCCCGCCGAAGAGCGCGTGCATCGGCTGCCCGTTCCACGACAATGCCCGCTGGCGCGATTTGCGCGATCACGACGGCGAGGCGTGGGCTGATGCGGTCGCGGTCGACCACGCCCTGCGTTCCGGTCTTCGCGGCATCCGTGGCGATGTGTTCCTGCATCGCTCCTGTGTGCCGCTCGACCTTGCCGATCTGTCGACCGCCGCCGATCACGGTCAACTCGACCTTTTCGGCAACGAGTGCGAAGGGATGTGCGGCGTGTGAACACCTCGCTTTTTGCGGGGGTCAGGCCACGCCTAGCAGTCTCCGCGTGTGCGCGGGGCCTATCGGAAGTGGACTCCCACGTCACAGCACCGCTTCGAACGGGCAAGGGTTCTCAGAGCCAAGCGCGCACGTGCTCGATCCGCCAAACAAGCAGAGTTTCTGTAGCTTCATCATAACGGCGCAACAACCCGGTGATGATCGCATCGTCGGGGGTCCACGTGGATAGATCGCATCCCAGTTCAACAAATCTCGTGTTCCAGACCAGCGAGCCGCTAAAGCCGGCTGGATTATCGTAGAGAACGCGATCGCGAACGCTGCTGTCGGTGCCAGACGTCACACTCGCCTGACCTCCCTTCCATAGGACTTCAAAAATTTCGCCGTCGCCAGTGTCATGCTTTTCCTGCGAGCAATAGCCGCTGAGAATGACATCGGTGCCGAAATTTCCGATGTAGTTCGCGTTCTCGCCAGCAATGCCTCTGAAGAAGAGAAGCTCGTCTTTCACCGGTTCATGAATTTGCGCAAATCTCGATATTGAGAGCGTACTAGCCCTTCCACAGACCTTTGCCCACTCGTCCTCAGGCAAGGGTGAGATCGCCACGTCCTTCTTAGGGTCGCCTTCCATGCGCCACATGCCTGGCTGAAGCTGAACGCTCCCTGCATGATCGACGTAAAAAGCCGTAGGGTCAAAACGGGCAACGTGCGCGCAGGTGAGTATCTGAGCATCACTGTTCTCGATGAACGTGCCAGTTCCTATGTCAACTTCACCGGCGAGAACGCTTACGTATGGACGAGTGAAGGCCCTCATCTGATCGGCAACGGCGTCACACATTGCATTCCACTTCGTTCGTCTCTCTTGTTCCGTCAATTGCTTACCTCCCATGACATGGCGCCTGTTCGTGAATGCACACGCTTGCGCTGGTATTTCAATTTGATATCTAGCGCCGCATCCGGCGCGGAAACCGGACAGTACGAGCTTCACGGTACAGATCCACGCCACCGCGGTCCAAGTCGAGCGCGACAATTCAATCAGTGGGCAGCCGCTTGCGAGGGCCGCTTGCTGGATAGCGTCTTCCGGGAAGGGAGCACGGCGGTTGGGGCCGTGTTCTGCTCTTGACCGAAGAGTAGTCGTGGCGCTGCAACCCCGATCTGGATTGGCCAGTGATGCCCGGGCTTGGAGGCGATCGCCGGCAGGTTCCGGCGAAAAGAGAATGCGGCATGCGGTCGGTCTCGACCGCCGCGGACCAACCCCGCTCTGCAGCGATGGCGTCCTGGCCCTCCTCCGGATCTTCCACGATCAACCCACAAGGGGTCGGCTAGCGAGCTGCCGCCGCTCCAGCTTCGCCTTCGCGGTGATCGCGACCGAAGGCGGTCCTTCGAGGAGCCATCGAGCGGGAATTGGCCCGCTCCGGATGGAGCCTTCGAAATGTCGCACGATCTTTCCCTTGCCCAGAACCACGCCTTCCAGCTCGCTCGCACCCTGATGGTCCCGGTGACGCTCTTCAAATCCGGCGATGCCTACGGCGCACTGCCCTCGAACGAGCTCGACGACAGCGACGACCTGGAGCTGATTCACGAATTCGATCCTTACGAGCGTGGTCCGGCTCATTGAGCCGGTTCCGATGGCGCCGCGCGACGCGGCGCCTCGACTGATTCTTCACGACGACCGCGGCTTTGCGTGGCCGGGGAAGGAAGAAGAACCCAGCCGCTCCGTTGTGCCAGGGCCATCTCTCTCTCAGAGTCGGCCGATGATACCGGCAGTCGGACCGCGTCAAGGACGCGCGGTCATCCCCCAATTTCCCGCCGCCACCCGCAGGGCGGCGACAGAAAATCGGCACCCCCGCACGCCGGCTCTGCCGGTCGCTGCGCGATCCCTGACCCGGCCCTCCAGCGCCTGGTGGCCCTTCCTCCGTCATCGAGACGAAGGAGGTTCAAATGGAGAACGTTCACGACATCTACGCCGAAATTGCCGAACTCCGCGCCGAGCTTGCGCATTGCATCCTGACGCGTAAGGAGCGCCGCGAAACGCAGCAACGCCTCGATCAGGCGCTCGCGGAAGCGGAACGCCGGCAGCGCGAGGCGGCGGGGGCTTAGCCCCCTTTTTTGTCGGCGATGGCCGGCGATGATGCTGCATCGGGACCGAAGCGCTTGCGTCCCTCGGGCCAAGGCCACGCCTTGCGACGTGGACTTTGTCGGGCGGGTGGCCCCGCCGCCGGCGCAGAGGCATCTATAGGGCCAGCCTTTGACTATGACTGGCGTTGGCGAGACCGCGAGTACGACGCATCAGCTCGGTTGGACATGAGGGGCGGCGACCTGCCGATCGGGTTCCTGGCAAGGGCAGGTGCATGACATTCGAGCGAAGGCTGGGGATCGTGGGTCCCTTACGGGATGCGGCTGCGGTCGGCGAGCTGGACGCCGGCCTGCGGGAGAGCGAGTGCACCGTGATGGTGCCGTCGGGCGTGATTGCGGCAGCGATAGTGACGCGCATGTCCTCATTCCCAAGGCGTTTACGACAGCCACTCCCAATACGAACCCGATTGGCCTGGTCTGACCGAAGGACGAGTACGCTGCGCGTTCTCTCGATCTTGTCCCCGCAACGTCCGGCGACGACTTTTTTCCGCCGCCTTCGGCTTTGCATCGCGAGGCAAAAAAGCCGCCTCCGGCCGCCTTCCACTTCGTTTCAGCCCTTCGGGTGCGGGTCGATCGCCCCCGGTCTCACGACCGCCATCGGGTCGCGATGGGCGCGGCCCTGATAACAAGGAAATGAGACAATGGCTAACATCGGCACCTTCACCTCCAACGGCAACGGCTTCACGGGCACCATCCGCACCCTGACCCTGAACGTCAAAGCTCGGCTGGTCCGCATCGAGAACCCCTCCGACAAGGGTCCGCACTTCCGCATCTTCGCAGCGGCGAATGTCGAGCTCGGCGCCGCTTGGCAGAAGCACTCGGAACAGACGGATCGCGACTACCTCTCGGTCAAGCTCGACGATCCGAGCTTCCCGGCCCCGATCTACGCGACCCTGGTCGAAGTCGAAGGCGAGGAAGGCCTGCAGCTGATCTGGTCCCGGCCGAACCGGGACTGATCCGGGCGACAAGAGGGCCCCGCCGCGAGGCGGGGCCCTCGCCACGTTCGTGACGCGCCGCGAAGGCCCTAACTGCGAGCTTGAACGTCGGCATCGCGATAACCGCGGCGCCTTTTTGTACGCTCGAGCCGGCCGAGCGCGGCCGTCGCCTCTTCCGGCTCGTCGAAGGTCTCCATCATCGACTGGCCATTCGTTCCGATGCGGCCCCAATTCCGAATGAGCGACGCGCCGCCGAACAGCGTCGGCTGAAGTGCAAGCGCGTAGAAGCGCCGCATGTTCAGGTCCGGCTCAATGCGATGCAGGTGGAGCTGTTCGGGATCCTCGCTGGCCATGTCGTGAGTGTCGCTTCCTTCGGAAGCGGCGTCCAACGCCATCTATGAATCAATCTGGTCTGATCGATTCATCGGAGTGATCAATCCGTCGCACCAGCTTCGGCGCGATCCGCCTCTTGGTCGAGCCAGCTATGCGTCGCACTGGGGATGTGATCGATCCAAAGCCGCGAGGCGCTCTGGCATCGCGAGCAACTTCTGCGCGGCGGCGGTGATTGCCTCTGCGATCGTTGGATAGGTTTCCGCCGAGCTCACCGAAACGCCCCCCGGAAGCGTCACCGTCGCCTGATAGCCGTTGCCCTTCGGCGTCGCGGAGTGCGTAATTTCCGTCATCTCAATTCCCCTCCCGACGTTTGAGCCGCAATGGAATTGCAGGCGTTAGTGTTCTTGCTATCCGCGCCTTGAAGCGCCGCGAAATCGCAAGCTCGCCCGCCCATTGTCGGGAGCCGGGAAAAATCCGTCAGACAGACTTTCAAACTCGGCCTGGATGAACAATCGTCGAGGCTATTACAATGACGCGCGAAACGACGATGCCCTTTAATGAGTTCGGGTTTCAAGAAGTCGAATATGAAAGGTCGTATCGGCAGTTTGCGGCTCCTTTCCTGATCGAAGGAAAGGCGGCGAGTAATCTATTCTTCATGCACGAGGCGCAAATCGGCTTGGATGCGAGAACGCCCTCGCACACCGCGCCCACGATCGGCTCGTCGCGAAGCTTTGCCAGCGGATCGATCTGAAGGGCAAGGCGTTGGCCGCGGAGCGGCACGCTTGCTCGGATAGCTTAGACTATGCTTGGACCCTGATCCGCTGCCGTACGCGTTCGTAGAGCTGGACCTCGGCCTTGTGGAGCAGTTCGACGACGACCGCGAATTGCTGCCGATCGACATGGGTCGCCCAGCCGCCTTCGCAGCGCACGACGAGATAGTAATAGTCTCCGTAATCTTCCACACCACGTTTGAACGTCACGGTCGCGCACTGAACCGTTCCCTTCTCGCGTGCCTGGGGACCGGGTACGAGAGCGCAATTATATCGCGCTGCAAGTTCGGGGAACGGACCGTCGTCCTGTTCACGCTTGCGATAATGATCGAAGATCAAGTCGGGCTGGCACCCACGGACCAAGCGGAACGACATGCCGACGCCGGCATAGTCGTTCCGCGTGTGCCGCACCGGTGGATCGAATGCCAGCGTTACACGAATGCAGCGCTCGCCATTGCCCGCCTGGAACGCTTCTGGGATCGGAATCCGATAGACCGCAAAATGATCGAGCGCGAGCTCATCCTCAGCATAGAGGGTCACGCGCGCGTCGTCCGAGAATGCGGCGCGCTCGAGATCCACCAGACCGTGACCGACAATCGCCCGCGTTGCATCCCCACCAAGCAGCTGAAGCCGCTCGCCGGCGGGCGGCGGGATTTCCGCAGACCCTACAATGAGCGCGCGGACGAGATTGGCGGAGGCTTGCGGGAAGCGCGTCAGGATCTGAGCGGCGGTGAAGGCGACGCGCGGCGCGGCATAGGACGTGCCCGACCCTGCCGTGAAGAGCCGATCAAGATAGCTGTGATGCAGGGTCAGAACACCGGCGCTGCCGACGTCCTCCCCTCCCCGCAGCCTCGCGACGACGGCATCGAAAATCAGCGTGCCGCCAATCTCGACCACGTCGGGTTTGGTTGCGCCGCCCGGTCCCGGCCCGATCCGCGAGAATGGCGCCGGCTCATGCAGGCGTGTGATGGCGCGGACGCGGACGTCGTCGGCACGATCGGGATCGAGACCTTCGCCATGCGCGAGCGCGCCGACGGTGATGACGTTCAAGGCGCCGGCCGGCTCGAACAACCGGTTGGCATCCTCGAGAAGGTAGTGCGGATATTCCGTCACTGCCTGTTCGAGGCGATTTCCGCCGCGCGGGCTTCGATTGCCGGACGAGACGATGATGACGACGTCGAGCTCGCGCGCCAGTCCGTCGAGCGTGGCGGCCCATGTTCCGACCTTGCCGCCGTCGAAGACGCGCCGGCGGTCGGCCAGCGCGATCACGAAGACCCGACAGCCAAAGCGCTGGTTCAGGGTCGTGATCGCCTCGCGCATCTGCGAGGGTACGAGCCGCCGATCGTCAAAGCCTCCTTGGTCGTTCACCACCTTTGCCGCACAAAGCCGCGCGCCGCGCTGTAACCCGCCTGCGTCGAGCTGCGCACGAAGATCGCCGAACACGGCGACACCGGCCACGCGGGTGCCATGACCCCAGACGTCGGCGGTGCCGAGCTCGGCGGGAACGCCGATCGAACCGACAAGGATGTCCGCCAAAAATGGGTGATCGTTGACGCCGCTGTCGATGATGCCGATCAACGGGGCGTCATCAGCGACGGCGTTCAGCGGCGGCGCATCCGCCAGCACCATGTCGAGCGCCTCTGCCGTCGTCACATCCGGCGCCGGCGGCAGATCGATCGCCGCGATCTCCTCAACCGTCAGGAGAGTTCGCAACAGCTCCCCCGTCAGCTGCGCGCGAAACATGCTGATCGATGGGCCGACATAGCGATCGAAGACATCGCCAGCCCGTGCTTCGACGTAGCGAATGACATCCTCGATCTTGCGTTCGCGCAGGCGACGCTCGCCCAGATCCCAAAGCTCGATGTCCACCAGATAGGATGTCCGTGCGACGAAATCCGCGACATCAGCGAATCCTTCTTCACGCAAGCGTGGACCGATCCGATCGCGCGGCTCGACCGATCCAATGCTTTCGATTCCGGAGACGAAATTGACGTAGGGGGCGTGTTTCTGGCCGGGGGGTGGGCCACCCTGATAGGCATCAAGCCGCGCGCGGAAATCCACCATATCTTCGTTCGACGCGAACAGCACGAGGGTGCGATCTGCGTCGCTGGACAATACCGTGAGCCCCAGGCGTTCCCAGTCCTCCTCGAGAAGCGGACCCGTCATCTGCACGCGCAAAATCAAAGAAGGATCGACGAATTCGGGCTTGCGCCGACGTCGTTGCTCCTGCGTCGCAGCCTCGAGTTCGTCGCGCAGCTTCGTGGTGTGCTGGTCGCGATCGCGCACAGGCGGCGGACCGCCGCCGCCGTGCTTGCGGCGCTCGAATTGCTCGGGAAGCCGGACGAGTTCGAGATGATCGTATCGGGCCACGGCGCGCCTAGCTCGGCGGCGCGAGGCGAGACTGTCCTGCCCGGCGGCGCGCCTCGTCTTCCAAGGCGCGATTGAAGTCGCGGGCCTGCACCTGCTTGCGGCGCTCGATGATCATCGTCTTGACCGCCTGCGTGCAGACGCGCTCGATTTCGGCATAGGAGTAGCCTTGCAGCGCCGCCGCATGCTGCAGCGGATCGAACGCGGTGGCGATGTTCTTGAATTTGAGCCGTAGGAACCGGGCGATCATCGCCCGATCCGGCTTGTCGAACCAGACGACCTCGTCGAAGCGCCGCCACACCGCCGGATCGAGCGATTGATCGAGGTTGGTCGCGGCGATCAGAAAGCCCTTCGGCTGGATATGGTCGATGAACAGCAGCAGGCTGTTGACGACCCGGCGCAGCTCGTTGTGCTCGCTCGAGTCGTCGCGCGAGCGCGCCAGGGCGTCGAACTCGTCAAAGAACAGGACGCAGGGCTGTTTGCGCGCGAACTCGAAAATCTTGCGGACGTTGCCGGCCGTCTCCCCCAGGTAGGACGAGATCAGCCGATCGAGCTTGACGAGGAACAGCGGCAGACCGAGTTCGGCTGCAAAAATCTCCGCGCACAGGGTCTTGCCGCATCCCGGCGGGCCGCAGAACAGGAGCTTGGATCGGACCTTGAGGCCATGACGCCGGATGTCGTCGGCGCGGCGAAACTCTTTGACCAGGCCGAGCAGCACCCGCACGTTCGTCGCCCCGAGCACGATATCATTGCGCGTGTGCCGCGGCTCAATCCGCTCGATGAAGTCGGCGGCCGCTTCGGGGAACGGAAGCAGGGGCGCAAGCGCCTTCGGACCGCTCGGGCGGCTTGGGCCAGCCTCGAGTGTTTTGCGCAGGCTGCGCGCCAGCACGCGGTTGTTCTTCTTTTCCTCTTCGCCGATGATTTGCTCCGCCACGGCACGGAACTCATCGTCCCGACCGTAGCTGGCCAGCAATTTTTTCATCAACTCCCCGCGGGCCATGGCTGTACTTTACTTTCTCCTGCTCGACGAATCATAACCGCAAATGCAGCGTTTCACGATGGGGTTACTGCCTGATTTAAACAACGCAGATCGCCGGCGTCGGGCGACATCTAAACAACGCCCCACGCTCGATAACGTCCCCTCCCGGTCGCCTCCCGCAACCCGAGCTTTCCGACCAGGTCCTGCGCGGCGCGCGGCGTGATCTCCAGCTCTTCCGCGATCATGCCGGCTGAGACGATCGGGCGGGTCAGCACATAGTCGAGCAGCGCCGGCAGGGAGGAGGTCGAGCGGCGGCCGTCGAGCTTGCGGGCCAGCAGGGTGCGGGCGGTCAGCCAGCGGTCGTGGTCCTTCAGCCCGGCCGCGGCCGCGGCGGCGATCGCCTCGAGCTGGACTGCGAGACGCCCTGCCCTGTCGGCCGGCCTCCGTCGCTCGCGCGGGATCGCCTTAAGTCCCTCGTGCAGGCACGGCAGGTGCATCCTCGCCTTGCCGCGTTCCCGTAGCAGGCTGGCGCCGAGCAGGCGTGCGAGCCAGGGAGTATGCTGCAGCGGCTCGATCGCGGCCCAGGCGTCTGCCGCGATTGCCGACGCCAGCGTCGGCGGCAGGTTGCGTGTTTGGTCGACGACCGTACGCCAGGCGTCGAGACGTTCGTCCTCGTCCCAGTCGAGATCGTAGACCAGCGGGTCCCGCTCGGGCTGGGGCTGGCGCCGCCCATTGCTTTCGCCCGCCAGCGTGCGATCGGCCTGGGCGATCGCGGCGTCCACGGCTGCGAAGACGTCGGCCAGCCGGTCGTCGGTGGGGGCCACGCGAAACGCCTCGCCGGTATCAGCGTCGCTGTCTTCGTCCTCCGGACCGCGCGCCTCATCCTCTTCCTCACTCCGGTTGAGCCGTTCCGCTTCCCGGTCGCCCTGCCCTCCCCTGCCCCGCAGCCCGGCGAGGCCGGCCGCCGACAGCGCCCAGTCGGGGTTGGCCGCGGCGATGCGCCGGCGCGTGCGCAGCACGGCGTGGGCGCGGGTCAGTTCATGGGTCGGGGCGCGGATGTCCATGCCGGCATCGTGGAGGACGAGATCGTCGAGGTGGACCAGCTCGCCTTCCAGCCAAAGACTGGCGCAGGCGTCAGTGAAGTGGGTGCGGGCGATCCACCCGTCGCGGATCGGGCTTTTGGCCAGGCGCTCGTCGAGCCGGGCCAGCGCATCCTCGGCGGCCGCGAGCCGTCCGGCGATATGGGTCCAGGGCAGCGGATCAGGAATTTCGTAGCCGGACTGCAACGTCTTGATAACTCTGAGCGGAATCGGTCAAACGGAAGCTATCACGAGCATAGCTTCCGTCATAGCGATATTCGCTTTCGCATCCTTTTGACTATCGATAACCACCCCTTATCGATAGTGTTGGACACGGAATCGCAAATCGGCGATTCTGGCCGCCCTCAGCCTGGAGAATCACGCCCGCCGGGCCTCCGATCGACGCGAGGACGCCGCCGCTGCCAGCCCCCTGCCCTCTTCCGGACGCCTTCGGCCGCCGCCGGCGGCCGTCACTCGGTGCGCGGCACGCTCCGGTGCGGCGCGCTGGTCGCGACCTCGCCGCGGGCGATCGCCACGAAGCGGCGCTTCACCTCGGCGAACAGGCCCGGCGTCAGGGCTCCATAATAGCCGCTTTCGGTGTCGATATTGCGCAGGTCCGGCCCCGGCCAGGTGAAGCGGTTGCTCTCGGTCAGCACGATCCACGAGCGCTCGGCGTCGAGCCGCAGGCGCGCCTTGACGTCGGCCGGGATCTCGATCGCGTCGGCCGCATTGGTGGGCGGCGTGTGGGTGATCGGCAGGACGCGCACGACCGGATCGCCCGCCTCCGTCGTCATGACGATCGCCAGCACCAGGCACGGGCGGTCCTTGTCGCCCTCCTCCCGGCCCTCGCGGTGCTGCCAGTCCCAAAGATAGGCATAGCGGAAGACCCAGCCGAGCCTGATGTCGGTCGGCAGCACCTCTCAGCCGGCGGTCTGCTTGGCGGAGGCGCCGACCTGGTCGGGGTCCGGCGTCATCTCGGCGGCCTCGACCGCGGCGATCTCGGCGTCGCTGAGGTCGATGGTGCGCTGGACGCGGCGGTCGCGCTTCGACAGCCGCACGAAGTCCTCGTAGGCCATCAGCACGGTGCGCGGCCTGCCGTTCTTGGTGATCACCACCGGCTCGCGCACGGCGGCGTCCTGGTAGGCGCCGAAGTTCTTGGAGACCTCGGCGGCGGTCACGGTGGAAGCCATGGTCGGTTCTCCTTCGTTCCGGAATATACGGAAATCCCGCTAATCCCGCAAGAGGTCCTGCCATGACCCTTCCTCCCGTCCGCCTGCCCGACTCGGCCTCGATCCAAGCGGCACTGGCCGGCCTCGACCCGGCCTCGATCGACGCCGACCTCGTCCCCGCCCTCGCCGCCGCCTTCCCTGGCTTCGACTTCAGCCTCGCCCGGGTCGACGACGACTACTGGCGCGACACCCGGTCGGTCATCCAGCCGGACGGCACGCGCGTCGGCGAGCTGGGGCCGTGGATGACGGGCGAGCTCGCCAAGGATGGCGGCGACGTCAAGGCGACCTGGGAGCGCCTGAAGGACACCGGCCTGCAGATCACCGAGTGGCGTGGCGCCAGCGCCTTCGTCTTCGCGCCGACCGGCCCCGCTCCGGCCGACTACATTCAGATCGCGCTCGGCCGCGAGGTCGAGTGGCGCGCCGGCCCGGTCGTTAACCCGGACTACCGCCCGTGGGGTGAGCAGGAACTGCTCGACCCGAGCTGGCCGCGCCGTGATCCCCTGCCCGACACGGACCGCCTCGCCGGTCCGGTCTACCGCCTCCTCGACCGCGCCGGCAGCGCTTTCGTCCACGTCCGCAGCTTCCTCGACCGCTGCGGCCGCATCGAGCGCGAGAAGCGCGAGGCCAAGCGGCCCGAGATGGAGCGGCGCGTCGTCCGGGAGACCGGACCGGGCGGCGCGACGCGCGAGACCCCCTTCCTCAACCTGGTGCCGGACTACTTCGAGTTCGTGCCGCGCGAGCTGCGCTTCTTCCGAGACTGGGAGGACTCGAGCGCCCGGCCGCAGCGCGTCTTCGCGCACTGGGCGCTGGACGCCCGCGACTATACCTACAAAGGCGAGCGCGAAGTGGGCTTCATCCCGCGGCCGCTGAAGATGCCACGAGAGCGGCTCCTGCTGACACCAGAGACGTCGGTTCACCAGTTGATGGACCGGATCGAGGCGGTTGACGGTGAGGTCGGCCTGCCCTTCGGCTGGTTCTTTCTGATGACCCATGGCCACTGGGTCGAGCCCGATGTCGGCCTCGCGATCGCGGAAGGCCTCAAGGCGCAGCGCGTCCGCCTGCCGGACGCGGATGCAGCGGTGCTACTGCGCTGGGCCGAGCGATCTTACGGATTCTGAGGCGTACCATGGACGACATTGTCAAAGGCCGATCGCTTAACGCCGAATCCAGGCGCGCGCTGGAGCTCGACACGCTTTCGGCCATCCTGCCGATGGACCGGCGCGATCGCCTCGCGCAACTGCTCACGGACGACGACGTCGCGACGCTCAAGCACCTCGCGCGCGAGGGCATGGGCGAAAACAGCCTGCGGGCTTTGGCATCGGATCTGGCTTATCTCGAAGGCTGGGCGGCGGCCGCCACCGGCGGGCCGCTGCCGTGGCCGGCGACGGAAGCGTTGGCGCTGAAGTTCGTCGCGCATCACTTGTGGGATCTGGCGCAGCGCGAAACCGACCCCCGGCACGGGATGCCGGCGGCGGTCGCCGAGGCGCTGCGCGGGGAGGGGCTGTTGCGCAGCGCCGGCCCGCATGCGCCGAGCACCGTGAAGCGGCGCCTGGCGAGCTGGGGCACGCTGCACCGGTGGAAGGGGATCGAGGGGCCCTTTGGCTCTCCCGCCGTGCGGTCGGCCGTGCGCCTGGCGGTGAGGGCCTCGCCGCGGCCGCGCCGGCGCAAGAGCAAGCGGGCCGTGACGCGCGACGTCCTCGACCGCCTGGCCGCGACCTGCGCGACGGACCGACTCGCCGACACGCGCGACCTCGCGATTCTGCTGCTGGCCTTCGCCTCCGGCGGGCGGCGGCGCAGCGAGGTGGCGCGGCTGCGGATCGAGCAGCTGAGCGAGGAGCCGGCGGTGCCGCTTGATCCGCTCGACCCGAATTCGGCGACGCTGCCGTGCATCTCGATCCAGCTCGGTCGCACGAAAACCGGCGACGCTGATGACGTGGGGAGGGTGTTCCTGGTCGGCCCGCCGGTCGAGGCGTTGCGGGAGTGGCTCGATCGAGCTGATATCCGGAAAGGCGCGATCTTCCGCGCGATCGACCGTTGGGAGGCGATCGAGGAGCGCGCGCTGACCCCCCAATCGATCAATCTGATCGTCAAGCGGCGCTGCACGATGGCTGAGCTTGACCCCAAAGAGTTCGCTGCGCATGGATTGCGGGCAGGGTACCTCACCGAAGCGGCGCGCCAGGGCATTGGCTTGCCCGAGGCAATGCAGCAGTCGCAGCATCGGTCTGTGCAGCAGGCTGCGAGCTATTACAACGAGGCAGAGCGCGCGCAGGGCAGGGCGGCCCGCCTTGGGATCTAGTGTGAGGACCGCTCACAGCGCGAAATGTCGCGCGAACCTGCGGTGAAGGGGCGCCTCTTCCTGTGTCGATCGCTTCGTGCCGAAGTCGATGGACGGCGGTTACGAAGGGAAAGTTCTCAGCTGAGAACTACCGCGGTTCCGTCTTTCCCCAACGTCGCTGCAAAGGCGCGCCTCGGGCGCGTCACCCTTCGCCGCGCAGTCCGAAACTCGCTAACAGATTTCGGCAATCCGCCTATCGGGCGTCTAGCGGGAAAGTTCTCAGCTGAGAACTCTTCAGGACGGTCCTCGAAATTGAGTGGCAGCGCACGACCGCACAGCGGCTCCAGACCGATGCAATGCGACTCGCGTATGCTTTAGCGGCGGCCCGACCATTCCGCCACAATGGTTAATGCGCGTTAACTCTAAATCGCTTGACCGACTCGGACGAACAAGAGAATTTACGCTCGACACGAGAAATAGCGGCATCGAGCGTAGATGACAGAGCTAACACAAATTGACCCAAGTCATCGCACCGGAAAAAAGGTGCGCTCGTTGACTCGGTTGATCGAGTCGGACGCCGACTTGCTCAGTGCGCAGCTGAAGGAGCTGCGAACTCGCGCCTTCCCTCCCGCGGCTCAAAAGGAGCTGCGCAAATTCACGTCGGGTGAAGCCGCCAAGCTGGTTGGCGTCACCGACGCATACATTCGTCAATTGTCGATCTCCGGTGACGTTCCGGAAACTGAAAAGAATGCGCGCGGGCGCCGCTTGTTTACGCTCGAACAGATTCACGAGGTCCGGCGAACGCTCGCCCGCTCGAAGCCGACATATCTGCCGACACGTCGCAAGGGCGATCATCTCCAGGTGATTGCTGTCACCAACTTCAAGGGCGGGTCAGGCAAAACAACCACTGCCGCACATGTCGCGCAGTACTTCGCAATGCGTGGGTTCCGCACTCTCGCCATCGACCTAGACCCCCAGGCTTCGTTGTCGGCGCTTTTCGGATTGCAGCCGGAATTCGACCTACAAGAGAACGACACCCTTTACGGCGCGATCCGCTACGACGACCAGCAACGCCCGATGAGCGACGTTATCCGGACGACCTACTTCGCCGGTCTCGATATCGTTCCCGGCAATCTGGAGCTTCAGGAATTTGAGCACGACACGCCACGTGTACTCGCCGAGGGCCGCCGTAGCTCCGACCGAATGTTTTTCTCCCGCATCGCTACGGCGTTAGCTTCGGTAGAAGATCGGTATGACGTTGTAATACTCGACTGCCCGCCCTCGCTCGGCTTTCTTACGCTCTCGGCGCTCTGCGCCGCGAGGAGCGTCCTCGTCACCATTCATCCGCAAATGCTAGACGTCGCGTCGATGTCCCAGTTCTTGCACATGACCTCCAGCCTCCTTGACGTTGTCGAGAAGGCCGGGGGGGACGCTGACTACGACTTCTTCCGGTACGCGATCACGCGATACGAGCCTTCCGACGGGCCACAGGGCCAAATCGTCGGCCTGATGCGAAGCTTGTTTGGCGAGCGTGTCCTTACGACCCCGATCCTTAAGTCGACTGCGATTGCAGACGCCGGGCTGACGAAGCAGACCCTTTACGAGATCGGCCGCGAGAATTTTACCCGCAGCACCTACGACCGGGCGATCGAGGCGCTCGATACTGTCCATGCCGAAATTGAGAGCCTTGTCCTTGAGGCTTGGGGGAGGGCGACGTGAACAAGCGCCGCGACCAACTGAAGGCCATGATGGCGCCGATCACCGGGCCAACCGCCCCGAGCGAAGATCGGCCGACGCGCCCGCCGGTGTCATCCGGTTCGCTTAAAGCGATGGGTCTCTCGCTGAAGAGCCTGTCCGACGATGCGGACGAGGCCCAGGCGCTACGGGCGCAACTCGCATCGGGCGCTCAAGTTGTCGAGATCGATCCGAATCTCGTCGATCCCGCGTTCATACGCGATCGCCTTAATGTCAGCGATGGAGACGAGTTCGAGGCGTTCAAGGCTGGACTGTCGGAGGATGGGCAACAAGTTCCGATCCTCGTGCGTCCGCGAATCGATGCTCCCGGACGCTACCAGGCCGCATATGGACATCGCCGGGTCGCAGCCCTTCGTGCCCTCGGTCGGCCCGTTAAGGCGATTGTGCGCGAGCTTAGCGACGAAGAGTTGGTCGTCGCTCAAGGCAAAGAGAATACAGATCGCAAGGATCTCTCGTTCATCGAGCGCGCGCTGTTCGCGGCCAGACTTGAGGATCGTGGCATTGCACGTGCGGCAATCATGTCAGCGCTCTCGGTGCCAAAGGGAAATCTGTCGACGATGATTTCTCTTGTCAGAGAGCTTCCCGAAGACCTCATCATCGCTATTGGCGCGGCCCCGAAGGTCGGGCGCCCCCGTTGGGAGCAGTTGGCGACGCTGGTGAAGCAGGGCGATACAAAATGGCGTGACGTGGTTTCCGATGCAAATTTTCAGGCTGGCCCGAGCGATGCCCGCTTCGAGCGAGTGTTGAAGGCCTTGGTTCGCCGTCCGAAGAAGCCAGCGACGTATATCGTCAAATCTGACGATGGAAAGCAGGTTGCGCGCATCGAGCGCGCCAAGGATCAAACCCGCCTCACGATCGACAATCGTCACGCACCCGACTTCGGAGCGTATCTCGTCGATCAGCTGCCCGAGATCTATGCGGCATTCAAGCGCCGCGCAGATGCGTGAACCGCGTACCCTGACAACACGAGAGGAACCGTAGGCAAAGAAAAAGGCCCCCGAAACGTCACCGTCCCGGAAGCCTCTGTCTTAGTTTGGCGACTGATAGAGAATCACTTCCGCGAATCGCAGTCAAGTCTCTCGTGAGAGACGGCGCCGTTTCGGCGAGCAGATTTCCTTTGCCCGCATGAGGGCAAGACATGGAACCACATACCCCAACGACGCCCTTTGGGCGGCGATCGCTGACGCTCGCCCACCTGGCAACGCAGATCGCCGCATCGTCGCGTTCGCCCGAGAAGGTCGTACACAAGTGGAAGATATTCCAGGCGATCTGCCGGGCGCGGCCGAGCCTCGGCGTGACGGAGCGCGCGCTTTCGGTGCTGAATGCGCTTCTCACGTTCCACCCCGAGACCGCGTTGACGGGCGAGGACGACCTCGTCGTCTTCCCGTCGAACCAACACCTGTCGCTTCGCGCGCACGGCATGCCGGCGTCTACGCTGCGACGCCATCTCGCCGTCCTGGTCGACGCTGGACTGATCGTCCGCCGCGACAGTCCCAACGGCAAGCGCTACGCGCGCAAGGGCGCATCGGGCGAGATCGAGCTAGCGTTCGGCTTCGACCTTTCGCCGCTCGTGGTCCGCTCAGAGGAGTTCGAGAACCTGGCGGCGGCCGTGGAGGCTGAAGCCCGTGCCATCAAGCTCGCACGCGAGCGCATCACACTGTGCCGGCGCGACATCGCCAAGATGATCGCGACGGCCATCGAGGAGGGCGTCTCGACGCGCAGGGGAGGGCAGGGGCCTGTGGACTGGGCAGACGTCCACGCCGACTTTCGCTCGATCGTCGAGGGGATTCCGCGCACAGCGACCCGCATCCAGCTCGAGGCGGCGGCCGAGGAGCTCTCGCAACTCGCGGACGATGTCCTCAACTTGCTGGAAAGCCACGTCAAAACACAAGATATGAGCGCCAATGAGTCCCGAAGTGAGCGCCATATACAGAATTCAAATCCAGACCCCTTAATTGATCTTGAACCTGGCTTTCGAGGAAGCCGGGCGGCGAGGACGGTGCCAGAACCTGAAACGCCGAGGGTTGCCGAGACGGCCTATCCGCTTGGGTTGGTGATGAAGGCTTGCCCCGACATCGCCGACTACGGCAGAGGCGGGATTTCGAACTGGCGGGACCTCCTGGCGACGGCGGCGGTGGTCCGGTCGATGCTCGGGATCAGCCCCAGCGCCTGGGAGGAGGCGCAAGCCGTGATGGGCGAAATGCAGGCGGCCGTGGTTGTGGCGTGCATCCTGCAGCGCGGCGCGGCCATTCGATCGGCCGGCGGCTATTTGCGTGGCCTGACCGAGAAGGCGCGGGCCGGGGAGTTCTCGCTCGGGCCGATCCTGATGTCGCAGATCAACGCGCAACTGCGCACCAAACGATCGGCGTGACGGCGTGGCGGTCTCGAGGGGAGGGGCGCGCCCGATGCTGGCGGGTCGGTTCGACGTTCGCGACGGCGTGGCCGGAATTTCGCGGACTGGCTTCGGGTTGTGCCCGGGCTGTTTGCGCTGCTGTTCTGCCGTTCGGCCAGGCACGCGGCGGTCGCTCATTGTTGCTCGGTGCGTTCCGTGTGCCGTCGACTGCTTGGATCGCCCCGAAATCCAGCGCGGCGTCTTCTCGCTGGTGCAACGTCCTCGATGGATTGGCATCGACTACGCGGGTTCTTGCTGCCGAACTTTGGCCCGGCGCGGGGCAATGGTGGTACGGCGACGATTGCTCGCTTCTCCCCGTCGGGCAGCGCTCCCGGTTTCATGGCTGGATTCCTATGGCCGTCGCCGGCACGTCGGTCCCCTCGCCCGAGAATTTTCCCCTGCCGCCACCCGCTTGCGGGTCCCGTCGGCATTCCTCGCGCACACGCCTGCGGCGCCAAAATTGACGGGCTGACGGGACGCAGCGCTGCGCTCGCCCTTCGCCCGCGTCTCGCGGGCTTCGGCTCTGTGCCGTCTTCCCGGCCATCACGGATCGCCATCGCAACGGGGCGCAGCCCCAAAAGATGGAGAGAGACTATGCGCAACATCGCCGAATTCACCCTCATCGGCCGCGTCGGGACCATCAAGCAGGTCGGCAAGACGGTCCGCGTCACCGTCTGCGCCAACTATCCCTTCAAGGACAAGGGCGGCGAGTGGAAGGACGACCAGCACTGGAACGAGGTGACGATCTTCACCAAGTCGATCCAGGACTACGTGAACGAGCATGTCAGCAAGGGCGACCTGGTGCACGTGCGCGGCCGGGTTCGGCAGAATAGCTACGAGCGCGACGGCCAACGGATCTACACCGTCGACCTGATCGGCCTCGAGTTCGGCAAGCTCGCCCAAGCCGCCGAGCGGCCCGCCACCTAAGCCAGAGACGGGGAGGCGCGAGCCTCCCCGGTCCCTTCCACCTTGAGTATCAGGACGGCAGTTTTCGTGATCGCGTCTGACGCGCCAGCGCGCGATCGGCGCGATTCTTCTTGGTGATCGCCGACATCAGCTCATCGTAGTTCACGCCGCTCTTCTCTAGGGCGCGCCGCGCGTCGGCGACGTCGAAGCCCAAGAGCTCGAACACGCTCATGTTCAGGCTCGTCGCGATGCGCTCGATCGTGCGGATCGTCGGATTACCGATGCCGCGGACCATCGTGTAATAGGTGTGGCGCGCGAGCCCCGTCTTGGCCAGGAATGCCTCCGCGCCGCCATTTTCGATCTCGAGCTGCTGCATCCGAATCGCCAGCATCTCGTTCAGAACCGAGTGATCGAGAGACTGAGGCTTTCGGACGGGCGACATCTCGGCCGGCTCTGCTACGCGTTGGGCACGCTCCAGCATCACCACACCTCTGTGTCAAAGTCTAGAATATTGGACATTGACCAAGCGAATTTCTTGTTGAGGCGACTCGACTTAGCGCGCGCCGACACCGAATCGGCGCGCGCTCTGGCCGGCCTTACCCAGGAACGAAATCGGCTCGACGCCGGCGCGCTCGGCTATGAGCTCGATGTAGTCGAGACTTGGGTTCGCTGCATCGGTCATCAGGTGGAAGTAGCTCGACCTTGGAATCCCGAGGCGTTCCGCGAAGGCGCAACGGGTGAGGCCCATCTCCTTGCGCAGGCACTCGAGAGCGTCCTGGAACGCAATAAGCAGCGTGTTGCCGTGAGCCGCGTGAGCGGCCTTCCGGCCGGATACCTTCGTGTTCATCGAGTCGCTCGCGTCCCTCGCTGATGCGACGTCGTCACTGCGGTGCGGGCGTATAACCCACACGTTGGACTGCCGTCTAACATTCAATATAATAGACGGATTCGATTCAACCAACAGGAGCGCGCTCGGACAAAGAAAAACCCGGCAGAGCCGGGTCTCCCAAGAGGGTCAGCGGGCTGGCGACGCCAATCGCCAGCGGTGCCTCGTAAACGCTACAGCATCCTAGCCCGCGCCACCCGACAGTTCAAGAGACTCGCGCGTTTTCACGCCACGGTCTTTGTTTGCCACGCGCTCTCGCGAAGAGAGGACGCGAATGCAGATGCCTGGCCTCAATCCAACCGCCCCCTTCGGGCCGCGGCCGTTGTCCGCGACTGCGCTGCGCGCGCAGCGAAACGTCACGCTGTGCGCCGGCAAGGCTGCACACAAGTGGAGGATGTTCCGCCACGTCTGCGAGGCGAGGGCGGAGCTCCGGCTCTCCGACCGATCGCTCACGGTGCTGAATGCACTGCTGAGCTTCCACCCGGACACGGTTCTCACGCTCGGGTCGGACGACCTTGTGGTTTTCCCCTCGAACCGGGAGCTCTCGGTGCGGGCGCACGGCATTCCCGCCTCGACACTTCGCAGACACATTGCTGCCCTGGTCGACGCCGGGCTCATCCTTCGCCGCGACAGCCCCAACGGAAAGCGCTACGTGAGGCGCGCGCCGGGCGGCGGCATCGAGCAGACTTTCGGGTTCGACCTCAGCCCGCTCGTGGCGAGCGCGGACGAGCTGGCTGGCCGAGCCGCCCGTACCATTGAAGAGCGCCGGGCAGTGGACGCGCTCCGCGAGCAGATTACGCTTGCCCGCCGCGACATCGCGAAGATGCTGTCGTTCGGCGTCGAGCAGCACGTCGACGCCGGCCTTCCGGCGCTTCACCGCGAGTACAGGGAACTGCTCGACAGCCGGCCGCGGGCCGCGCGCAGAGAGACGCTGGAGCCGCTCGCTGCCGCGTTGGCCGAGCTATCGAAACGGATCCTCCACATTCTGGAGAATCAGATCGAGGACGCGCCCCCTCGCGACGCGACCGGCGAAACGGAATGTCCGGCATCCGAAGGCAGCTACGGCGCCGGCGAGCCCCGTCAAGCCGAACCGAAGGGCGACGCTGCGCTCCCCGTCCCGGTGCGGCTGGTCGCCGAGAGGTGCCCCGACTTCGTCGACTACGCGCGCGAGGGTCTGCGCACGGCGCGCGACGTCACCGACACCGCGGCGATCGTGCGCCCGTTGCTCGGCGTCAGCCCGAGCGCTTGGGAGGAAACCTGCGTTGCAATGGGGCCTGGCTTGGCGAGCGTCACGCTCGCCCTTATCCTGCAACGCGGCAGCGCAATCAGGAACCCCGGCGGCTACCTGAGGACGTTGGCGCGACGTGCCTCGGCCGGCCAGTTCTCCGTGTGGCCCATGCTGATGGCGCTCGGCGCCACGCAGCGCCAAAAGTCCGAGGCTGCGCGCACCCCACCCACCCCTTCCTTCCCGGACGAAGGTGCATAGAGACCGGTCATCACTGCGCGGTCGCTTTTCCTCGCCGACGGCTATTGCCCGTCGACGGGCGGCAAACGTCCGAGCCGTTTCAAGAGGTCGTGGATTGCGCGGTCGACAATGCGCAAAGGCTGCGTGCGCTCCTCGGCGGCGAGCTGGCGAAGCGCGAGGTCAATGGCGTCGGGCAGGCGTAGCGCGTAGGGCCGCGACGACGCGCGCTCGCCATAGGCCTCGAACGGATTGCGATTGCGGTCGCGCGGCGACCGTGGCGCTTTCTTCGGCTGGTCGGGCTCGCCCGTCTCCGACGACAACCTCCTTTGCGCAGGCGGCGCCGGCGTGACCGGGTCATGATAGGCCGGGGTGACGACGACGGGCTGTAGCGGGGGCCTCTGTCCTGGCGGCGTGCCAACGCGTTGCGCGCGGAACGCGTCGCGGGGCAGGGGAGGCCGATCCGGCTTCTCACTCGGCGCGCCGTCGCTCATGCTGCGGTGTCATCCGCGGAGCCTTGGCTCGCGGCGAGCAGCTCGCGCACGACCTGGTCGGCGTTGTAGCGCGCCTTGTGCACGGACTCGTCCTTGTCGCTCATCTGGTAGAGCGTGCCGAAGCCGCTGGTCATCGTGCGGAAGGTCACGCGACGGTAGAGCGCCGTCGCGCACACCGGGACATGCTCGGAATCGAAGTAGCCGACGACCTCGCGCAGGGGGCGCGTGTTGCGGTCGAGGCTGTCGTACTCGTTGAACAGCACGCGGTGCTGACTCATCGGCAGCTGCGCGGTGGCGGCGTGCTGCTCGAGGTTGCGGATCGTCCGTACGACCTGAGACGCGTCGAAAGTGTGGACCTTGCAGGGCAGCACGACGAGGTCGGCGCGCAACGCCGCCTGGACTAGGACCTCGCCATAGTAACCGGGCGTGTCGATGACGACGACGTCGTAGCCGGCGAGCCGCTCGACAGCCTGGGCCAACGCCGCCTCGTCAGGTGCGCGGACGAGGTCGACGCCCTGAGGGCTCAGCCCGCGCGCGACGGACGACGCGTGCCACTGGTAGGAGGACCCCTGCGGGTCGGCGTCGACGATCGCGGCGGAGTAGCCGTGTTTGGCGAACTCGCCGGCGAGAATGATCGCGACCGTGGTCTTACCACTGCCGCCCTTTGGGTTAGCCACTGCGAAAACGCTTGGCACGCCCACCTCCTGCTTCTCGTGGAATCGCTCATCTAACATACGATATAATAGATATTCGGCAATACCGCAGTTCGTCACTCCGGAAGTGCGTGACTGCGGTGTTGCGGTGGTCACGCGTTGCGGTGCTCGGGCAATGCGTCATTGCGGTATTTCGGCAATGTGTGAAGGCGGCAATGCGCGGATACAACAGCACGCTTTTATGGCATTCCGGTATTGGCGGCGTCGTTCATTGAGGTATTGCCGCATTAGTGGACTTCGTCATTGCTGACTTGCGGTGAGATTATCCGGAAGATCCGTGTCGGGAGATGGGCTGGCTTCCCTGGTCGTGAACGCCCTTCTTTGGGAGAGGTCTGACAGTCGATTTATTAGATGTTAGTTGACAAGATACCGGTTTGTGGGCCAAACCCGGGGACGACTGCTGAACGCAGTCGGACAGCGCTGACGCGCAATAGCGGCAGAGCCGCGCGAACGGGAAGGAAGGGAGCGCCGATGGTTCGCTCCGCGAGAGAACCGCGACGCAAGCCGAGGCTCCGGACCGAGTTGTCGGATGCCGACGAGGCGCGGCTTCAGGCGGCCGTTGTGCTGTTCGGCGTGCCGAAGGCCGAGGTGGTGCGGCGCCTGATCCGCGCGTCAGTGCAGGCGGGGCCAGCACTGTCGGCGGAGAATACACGCGCCGTCGTCGAGCTCGCCCAGCAGGTCCGGATGGTCGGCCGCAACCTCTCGCAGGTCCTGCGCGCCATCCACCGCGGCCAAGCGGTGCGCATCGAGGACACCGAGCCGGTGTGGCGCGGCCTGCACGAGGTGGTTGCCGCCATCAACGACGAATTGACCGAGATGACCGTGGCCTACGGTTCGAAACTGCGCCGGCAGGCCGGGCTTCCGCTGCCATCCGAGATCCCGACCGAGGAGGCGTGATGAACCGCGCAGCCCAGATCGCCTGGTGGGTCGCGCAGGTCGAGGCCGCACGGACAGCTGTCACCGCGGCCGCCGAGTCACGGCGCCGACCCCGAGCCTTTGGCGGCCTTGACGACGAGCCGAGACGGCGGGCGGCGCGGGTTGCGCCGCTTCCCAAAGTGCCACCTGCAGACCAGGTCATCCGCGGGCATACAATCACCGGCGGTCGCGACGAAGAGCGCTCGCGGTCGTTGCCACCGTCGTCGGCTGGGGGAGGTGGCGGTGGACCGCCCCCGGTTCGTCCTGCCGCGCGGGCGCCGATCCCCGGCGGCGCGGGCGGGGCAGGGCCGGGCGCCGTCGGCCGCGCGCGCCAGTTCGCCGCGGGCTACCAGCCTGCGGTCATCAAGGTGCTGTCCTGGGCGCACGGGACCGTCCGGGCCACCAAGACGGGGCAGTACGTGCAGCGCGAGGACGTGCCGCTCGAAACCCACGACGGCCGCATGTTGACGGACCGCGAGGCGGTCGCCGACGAGATCAAGGCGTGGTCGGTCAACTTCTCGAAGCGGGCCGAGAGCCAGGACGTCTCCGCAGTCCGCCTGATGCTGCGCGGCGTGAAGGATACTGAAGAGGGCCGCGAAACCTACGAGAAGGCGATCGCTGCCGGCTTCGCCGGGCACCGCTACGCGTACCGGCTCGACACGACGTCATCCGGCGACCTCGAGGCGCGCCTCGTCATCGCCTTGGCAGGGCCGGCGAAGGAGCGGTTCCGCGTCCGCGAGGAGCGGGTCGGAGACCACGAAAAGCAGTTCACGCGGAAGCGCTTCGACATGGCCTCGGAGGGAAAGATCGCGGATCGCATCCATGCCGCGACCGGGATTGGTACCCAGGCAATCGGCGTGTCGCCCGGAATGACCAACCACGGCCGCAACGGCGTGACCTATCGACTCAACAAGCTGGTCGAGCACGGCGCAGTGGTCGACGACAAGGGCAAGGCCATCGCCAACGTCGCCGACACACGGGTCGCGGCGCGCGAGTGGGGGCCGTCCCTTCGCTCGCAGTCGGTGCGCGACACGATGCACCTCATGCTGTCAGCGAAAGCGGGCACCAATGTCGAGGCCTTGAGACGGGCCGCGCGCTCCTTCCTGCAGGACCGCTTCGGTGACCACAAATTCATGTTCGGCATCCACGTCGATAAGGAGGCGGCCGGCCACATCCACGTCCACGCCGTGATCGCCGCGAAAGGCGAGTCCGGCCAGAAACTGCACCCGGGGCCCGAAACGTTCCGCGAATGGCGCACGGCATACGCCCAGCACGCCCAGGCGGAGGGGCTGCGCATCGTAGCAACCTCGGCGCGGGAGCGCGCGTCGTCGCAGAGCTACGGCCCGAAGGACAAGGCCATAGTCGAGACGGCGGAGCGGCCGCGAACCGCTCGCGAAGCAAGGGATCGCGCCTATGCCGCCGATCCGGCTAACCGGCGGTTGATCGACAATGCCCGGCAGCGGATCGCGACTGCGCGTGCAAATCCGATCAGCTTGCCGAAGTCGCCGCCGGCTCGCAAAGTTGTGAATGAAAGCGTGTTGGCCTGGCGAACGGTAGCGGCCGAACAGCCGGCCAATCCGATCGCCAAGGACATGCTCGAGCGTCTGTTGATGGCGCAGGCCATCGGGGGGATACTTCAAGCAATCGGACGTCGTGTCGAGCAGATCACAAAGGAAGATAGCGGCATGGCCATTTCATCTGAACAGATGGCGAAGGACCTTCGCGTGATGAACGAGGCGGTCTCGCGAACGAGCGACCTTCTCGTGGGAGAGACCAAGCAGCAGTTCCGCGAGACGTCTGCTCGCTATCTCGAAACTCTGGCCAACCGCATCGACCTTCAACGAGTCCAGGAGCGCGGCGTCGAACGACTCAGTCGCGGCGAGGTCGAGTCCATCGTGGGAACGAATGCAGACCGGCTTATCGAGCGAGCCCAAGAAATCCGCCTTAAGGAAGAACGCGAGGCCGCATCCGCGGAACAAATCGCTGCTCGCGCGGTCAATGCCGAGCGGAGACAAGAGGCCGGTGTTGCGTTGGATGCGACATCGCAGCGTGAGCTGCGAGCCGAACGAAGCATTGTGGCCGGATCGCAGCAGGCCGCGTCAAGAGAGGCGCGGGAGGCTGCCGCCGCCGCCGAGGCTGCGCGAGCGATTGCGGAACATCCCGGTCAGCCGATTCCCGCGGCGCTTGTGCAAACGGATGCGCTTGCGAAGCTCCGCGCGGAGCAAGAACAAGTTATCCGGGAGATCGAAGCGAGCGAGCGGGCGACGGCACAATCAACGAAAGGTCAGCGTCTAGTCTAGAGAGACGCCTTGTTTTTGAATATTCTTGCGGCGGCATTCTGGCTTCTTGGCGCTAAGCGGAATTAGAGTGGATAATCAGGTGCCAATGGCGTCGTCGCACGCGGACCGTCGGTCGCGCTGAGGTGGCGTTAGGGACGACGATCATTCCCTATCTTCCCTTAACGTGAGGCCTGTGGCATCCTAGTGCCTATGAGGGTTGGCATCTGGCTCCGCAGGTTGCTCCCGATCCTAGCGGTTTTGGGGCTCATTGCCGGACCGTTCGCTGTATCGGCGAGCGGTGCTGTCGTGCAGGCTGCCTCCGCCATGTCGATGTCCGACATGGCGGAGGACATGTCCTGTTGTCCGGTTGAGAAGCCAAACCTGCCAGATTGCCCGAAATCGTGCCCGTTGATGGCGCTTTGCATGGCCAAGTGCTCCTCGGTGTCGTCGACACTTTCGAGCCTCGTCGTCTTTTGGGATCAAACAGATACGCTCCTCCCGGCCAACGCCGTGTTCGGCGACGCGCTTGTGATAGAACCCCCAGCTCGACCTCCGCGAATCTAGAACATCGCCGGCGGCGTTAGCGCGCCGGATCGTGTCGCCCTAGCAAGGCTCGGGCGGCCGAGAGCGCGTGGCCCTAAGCCACGCCATGCCGGGCCATGTGCACGGTACGTCGATGCATCTAGGACTTTCAAACGATGACCACTTCTAAGAAGAGCGCCGCCTCGGGCGCGCTCGCAGTCGCACTCTGCGTGGCAGGCCTCTCGACGGCGCAAGCAGAGGTCACGGACTACGAATTCCAGCTCCTTCAGACCGACGTCAAGCAGGGCAACGCGGCCATCGTCGATGTCCGCCTCGTCGACAAGCGAACCGGTTCATCAGTCGCCGACGCCGTCATCTTTGCAACCCGGATCGACATGGCGCCAGACGGCATGGAAACGATGACAGCGCCGATCGAGGTTCTCCCCTCGACGGAGCCGGGAGTCTATCGTTTCAAGGCCAACCTGGTGATGGCCGGCGGATGGCGCCTTTCGCTCGGAGCGAAGATACAAGGTGAAACCGGCACGCTCGAAAGCAAGCTGGTCCTGAAGGCGACGCCGTGAGACGGATCTCTCTGCGGGTCCTCGCCCTCGCCGCTGTTCTGGCGGCGGGGATCGGAGGTTATTGGGCTGGCGTCCGGGGCTTACCCGTGGCCGGCCTCCGCGAATGGCTTGGTCGCGAGGGAACCCCTGTAACGGCTCAGCCCGAGGCCACGGGGGCGATCATCTATTATCAGGATCCTGACGGCAGGCCGGCTTATTCGACGACGCCGCGCCAGACCCGAGACGGCCGGGCTTTTCGCGCCGTTCGTGCCAGCGAGGATGTGAGCTTCGAGGAAAGGCCGCCGGCGACGGCCGATGCCACCCCGCGGCGCATTCTCTACTACCGCAATCCGATGGGGCTGCCTGACACCTCGCCGACGCCGAAAAAGGATTCGATGGGGATGGATTACATCCCCGTTTACGAGGGGGAAGATGATGGTAGCCCCGTCGTGCGGGTGCCGCTTGGCAAGCTGCAGCGGACTGGTGTGCGATCCGAGTTGGCGACGCGGCGTCCTGTGGGCAGATCAATGCGCGTACCTGGAATGGTTCAGCTCGACGAACGGCGCATTTCCGTGGTCGCAACCCGGAGCGATGCCTTCATCAACGAGGTCGCGAGCGTCACGACCGGGGATCGCGTGAAGAAAGGCCAGGTACTCCTCAGGCTCTATTCGCCAGACATTGCCGCCGCCGGCGCCCAGTTCCTCAGCGATCTTAATATCGGCGGTCGCGACAGTGCTGCCGGCGGTGCCCGACAGCGCCTGGAAAATCTGGGTGTACCGCCAGAGGCGATCGCGGAGATCGAGAGGACACGCAAGGTGCCGCTCTCGATGACGTGGCGCGCGCCGCGCGATGGCGTCGTGCTCGAACGCAATGTCGTCGACGGCATGAAGGCAGCGCCGGGCGACGTGCTATTCCGTCTCGCGGACATTTCGACCATCTGGGTACTGGCCGATGTGCCGGAGTTCGATCTTGAGGCCGTTCGGCTCGGTGCGCCCGTGGCGATCCACGTCCGAAGCCTACCGGGGCGCACCTTCGAAGGACGCGCTTCGCTGATTTATCCGCAGGTCGGTGAGGCGACCAGGGCAACGAGAGTGCGGATCGAGATCGCCAATCCCGGGGATGTTCTGCTCCCAAATATGTATGCGGAAGTGGAGATCGGCGCAGGCGATGCGGCGCCGGTGTTGGCGGTCCCCGAGAGTGCGGTGATCGATAGCGGCACGCGGCAGTTCGTTATCATTGATCGTGGAGAAGGGCAGTTCGAGCCGCGAAACGTGAAAATCGGCGCGCGGGGCGCGGGCTTCACCGAAATTCGCGAAGGGATTGCGGAGGGCGACCGTGTCGTGGTCGCTGCAAATTTCCTGATCGACGCCGAGAGCAATCTGAAGGCGGCGCTCCGCGGCCTGACTCCGCCGGAGCCACAACCATGATGATCTCTCGCTTCATCGACTGGTCGGCCCGCAATCTTGTGCTCGTCTTCGTCGGCACCATCTTCGCGGTCGCCGCCGGGCTCTACGCGCTTAAGACGCTCCCGCTCGACGCTATACCCGACCTCTCCGACGTGCAGGTGATCATCTATACGGATTATCCGGGCCAGGCGCCGCAGGTGGTCGAAGACCAAGTCACCTATCCGCTCACCACCTCGATGCTGACGGTACCAAGATCGAAGGTAGTGCGCGGTTTCTCCTTCTTCGGCGTCTCGTTCGTCTACGTCATCTTCGAAGACGGCACCGATCCCTATTGGGCGCGTTCGCGCGTGCTCGAATATCTCAACGCTGCCGGGCAGCGATTACCGACAGGGGTCACGCCGACCTTGGGGCCGGATGCAACTGGCGTTGGCTGGGTGTACCAATACGCGGTCGTCGCCAAGGAAATGACTCTTGCCGAGTTGCGCTCGCTGCAGGATTGGGTGATCCGCTTCGGCGCATCCAAGGCCGAGGGCGTTGCGGAGGTCGCCAGTGTTGGCGGGTTCGTGAAGCAATATTCGATCGTGGTTGATCCGAACCGGCTGCGGGCACTGGGTATTTCGCTCAATCGAGTGCGCGAGGCGGTCAAGGCCAGCAACGCCGATGTTGGCGGCCGCACCGTCGAGCTATCCGAATTCGAGTTCATGGTGCGCGGTCGCGGCTATATCCGAAGTGTCGCGGACATTGAGAACGTTGTGCTGAAGACCGACGGGGGCGTGTCGCTACGGGTCAAAGATGTTGCGCGTGTCGAAATCGGGCCGGACGAACGCCGCGGCATCACCGAACTCAACGGCGACGGTGAGGTCGCAAGCGGAATCGTGCTGCAACGGTTTGGTGCCAACGCGCTCACGGTGATCGAGAACGTCAAGGTGCGGCTGGCTGAGATTGCGACTAGCTTGCCCAAGGGCGCCGAGATTGTCCCAGTCTACGATAGGTCTGAACTGATCGACCGGGCGATCGAGACGCTGAAAGGGACGCTGATCGAGGAGAGCGTGATCGTTGCGCTAGTCTGCGTGGTGTTCCTGCTGCATCTGCGGAGCGCGCTCGTCGCCATCCTGATGCTCCCGGTCGGTATCCTGATCGCCTTTGCGGGGATGAGGTCGATAGGCCTCGGCTCGAACATTATGAGCTTAGGCGGCATCGCGATCGCCGTAGGCGCCATGATCGACGCCGCCATCGTAATGATCGAGAACGCGCACAAGCATTTGGAACGTGCGCCACCGGCCAAGCCGCGCACCGAGATCCTCATTGAGGCGGCCAGTCAGGTCGGCCCGGCGCTTTTCTTCAGCCTGCTCGTCATTACCGTCTCTTTCCTGCCAATTTTTACGCTGGAGTCGCAGGAGGGTCGGATGTTCGGCCCGCTCGCCTTCACCAAGACCTTCTCAATGGCGGCCGCCGCGTTGCTGTCGGTGACGTTGGTGCCGGCGCTCATGGTGGTCTTCGTGCGCGGCCGGATCATCCCGGAGCATCGGAACCCGATCAACCGCTTCTTGATTTGGGCCTACCGTCCAGTCATTCGTGGCGTCTTGAGGGCCAAGACGCTCACCCTCTTCGTCGCGCTCATTGCTCTCGGGGTGACAGTGTGGCCGGCGCGACAGATCGGCTCAGAGTTCATGCCGAATCTCGACGAGGGCACGTTGATGTACATGCCAACCACCTTGCCCAGCATTTCCGTGACCAAGGCGGCCGAGCTGCTCCAGATGCAGGACCGCATCATCAAGAGCTTCCCGGAGGTGGCTTCCGTCTATGGCAAGGCGGGACGTGCCCTCACAGCGACCGATCCGGCGCCGACCGAGATGTTCGAGACCATCATCAATCTGAAGCCGAAGAGCGACTGGCGCCCGGGCGTTACCATCGACAGCCTGAGGGCCGAGATGGACAAGGCATTGCAGTTCCCGGGGGTCTCCAATGCCTGGACTATGCCGATCCGTGCCCGCATTGACATGCTTGCCACCGGCATCCGCACGCCCGTCGGTGTGAAGGTCTTTGGCACCGATCTCGGTCAGATGGAGCAGAGCGCTCGCGAAGTCGAGCGGGTGCTGCGCAGTGTATCAGGCACATCGAGCGCCTATGCCGAGCGGGTGATCGGCGGCTATTATCTCGACATTGTGCCAGATCGTGACGCGCTCGGCCGTTATGGCTTGTCGATCGGGGACATCCAGAGCGTGATCGCGAGTGCGTTGGGCGCCGAGACGGTGACGACCACCGTCGAGGGGCGCGAGCGCTATGCCGTTACCATCCGCTATCCACGGGATTTCAGGAGCGACCCCCAGTCTATCGCGCGCGATGTGCAGGTGTCGTTGCCAACCGGCGGAATGGTGCCCCTCGGCGAGATCGCCAAGGTCAAGCTCACCCGCGGCGCGACGTCGATCCGTACCGAGAACGGCCAACTTGCAGTCTACGTCTTCGTCGACATCGTCGGCCGCGATCTTGGCGGCTATGTCGCCGAGGCACAGCAGGCGGTCTCGAAAGAGATCAGACTCCCTGCCGGCACCTATGTTTCGTGGAGCGGCCAGTTTGAATATCTGCAACGCGCCGAAGCACGATTGAAGATTGTCGTCCCACTCACGCTGCTCGTCATATTCCTGTTGCTCTATCTCAACTTCCGGGCGCTGACGGAAACGGTCATCGTCATGCTGTCGCTGCCGTTCGCGCTCGTCGGTGGCATCTGGTTGATGTGGTGGCTCGGGTTCAATATGTCGGTGGCGGTGGCGGTCGGCTTTATCGCGCTTGCCGGCGTTGCCGCCGAGACTGGCGTCATAATGCTGATTTATCTGGAGCAGGCCATGGCGGACCTGCGGGCGACTCGGGACGCAGAGGGACGGCCCTTTACCCGCGATGACGTCTACGAGGCGATAATGCTGGGTGCCGTGGAGCGGGTACGGCCGAAGATGATGACGGTGATCGCGATTACGGCTGGCCTCGTCCCGATCTTGTGGAGCAACGGCACCGGCTCGGAGGTGATGCAGCGCATTGCTGTGCCGATGATCGGCGGCATGGTCTCCTCGACCGTCCTGACGCTGGTTGTGATCCCCGCTGTCTACGCACTGGTGAAATGCTGGCGGTTGCCGCGAACCAGCGAGCCGCCGCATGAGCACAGAACCGGCCATCGGAACCTGGATCCGACCAATGTCGAAAAAAGCTCAGCAATATCAACAAATTAGTTCCATAATTAAGGTTATGCGACAGGCGGGTTGCGCTAGCCAGGCGGGGTCGAAGCAGGGCTGCTACGTGTCGAATGTTCATGCCACGTTCTTTTCCCACATAGCCTCTTGCCAAGGGGGCTCCCGACTGTATGCTCGGACCGGCCATGCTCAGACGATTCCGCTCCTTTGTGATTCTTCTCGCGACGCTCGCCGTCTTGATGACGAACGCGACGTGGGCAATCACTACGTCCGCGATGGCTCATTCTCCGCTCAATGCGCATTCGCATTCATCTACCACGGCGGAGCATGCTGCGGGCCAGCATTCTTCCCACGAATCTAAGATGCGTTACCAAGCGGTGGTGGATTGCTCTAGCGCCTCCACATCGACTTGTGAGGGTGGGCATCAGTCGAAGGACCCAGCTCAATCCTGCTGCGGCACAATGGCTTGCCACGCCACCATTGCGACAACGACATCCATGGTCACAGTGGTCGCTTTCGCGAGGATGATCAAGCCCTTCCCCTTAGAATACGGCCTCAAGCAGCAGCAGCTCGGTCGCCTCGATCGTCCTCCGAGAGCCGTCGGCGCATAAGTCGTCGGTAGGAGATTTGGCGATCTGAACCTTTGACGGACATTGTCCGTCTTAACGTCCCGTTCCCGGATATCAGCCGACGACCTTCGAAGCCGCGTACGCCGCCGCTTGCGAAGGATGCCGTCCCCACGCCGAGCATGCGTAACGCTCTCGGTCGACCTGGCTGATCTTCGAGGACCATAACCGTAATGAGATTTATCGTTGTAGTGGCGACGTCTGTCGCCCTTTCCGGCTGCGCAGAATTCCCTGTGCTTCAAGCGGGGGCCGATCCGGCTGATCCAGCCGCTCGAGTGCCCCCTACTCGGTATGTGCCCGTTTCGGCGGGAACCATCGACTATCGGCCCGTTGAGCCGAAATCCTGGATCGAGCAAAACCAGCGTGTCGCTCCCCGCATGGGGGGCAACAAATGAGCCCGGCCAACGCAATCTTCGCAATCTTTCGTGCACGCTCGTCTGCCAAGAAGCTTTCCCTCGTGGGCTCGTTTACGTTGGCCCTAGGCGGGTGTGCGACGTTTTCGCCTGATGGGGGAATGCAGCCCGTGGCCCAGCAAGTTGGTGCCACTATCGGCAAAGACACCATCAAGATCACGTCGCCGGCGGAGGCCAGTTATGCGCAGTCCCGCATCAAGGCACTTCTTGCCAAGCCGCTAACGCCCGATTCTGCCGTGCAGATTGCACTGTTGAACAATCGGGGATTGCAGGCGGAATACAACGCTCTCGGTCTTTCGGAAGTCGCGTTCGTTGAGGCGAGCTTGCCGCCCAATCCGACTGTCGCGGTCGGCCGCTCAGTCATCGACGGCACGCTCGACGTCGAACGGCGCATTATTGCCAACCTTCTGTCTCTTCTGACCCAGCCAACCCGGCGTGCCATCGGCGAGCTTCAGTTCGAGGCTGCAAGGTACCGCGCAATCGATGGCACCTTCAGAACGGCGGTAAACGCTCGTAAGGCCTACTACGCCGCTGTTGCCGCGCGTCAGAAGGCAAACTTCCTGGACCAGGCGCGTACAAGCGCTGATGCTGCCGCCGATCTCACGCGCCGCCTTGGCGAAACGGGAGCGGCGAAAAAGCTCGATCAGGCGCGCGCGGCCGCATTCTATGCGGAGGTTGCTAACGAACTGGCAGCAGCTCGGCTCGAGGTAGGAACGACCCGCGAGGCGCTGACGCGTAGCCTGGGGATCTGGGGCAGCGACCTCAGTTATAAGCTTCCGAGCGACTTGCCGCGTCTGCCACAGCGCTTGCCCACTCAACAGGCCGTCGAGGTCCAGGCGATCCGCAAGCGCGTCGACCTCATCGCATCTCGACTGGATCTCGACGCTCTCGCCACGTCTCTGCGCCTGGAACAGGCGACACGCTACATCTCGGCCTTCGAACTGGCCGGGATCTCGCAGTTCGAGCGCAGCAAGGTCGATGGCATTGTCGAAAAGTCGAGAGCCGCAGGCCACTCGCTCGATCTCGCAATCGAGATCCCGGTCTTCGATTTCGGTGAGACCACGCGGCGCCGTGCGGTCGAAACCTATTCGATGGCAGTCAATCGCTTCGCGGAGCAGGCGGTCAACATTCGCTCGGAAGCGCGGGGCGCATATCTAACCTATCGTGCTGCCTACGAGATTGCGCTCGCATATCGCAATAAGATTGTGCCGTTGCGCCGCACGGTGAACGAACAGTCATTGCTCGAATACAATGGCATGCTCATCGATCTCTTCGTGCTGCTCACAACCTTCCGCGAAGGTATCGACAGCAACGTCGCGGCTATTGATGCACAGCGAGACTATTTCACGGCCCGGGTCGATTTCGATGCAGCCATTCAAGGTGGCGGTTCGGGGCCAGGCGCGGCGACTCGTGTCGCCGACGGACAATAATCGGAGCCCAAAAAATGACTGTTTCACGTCGAAATTTCTTAAGCGCCGCTGGCGGCATCACGCTCGTCAGCGCGGGCGCGGTCTCTGGCCGCACGGCTTTCGCTTCGGTGCCGGAGGCGCCGACCATGAAGAGCCCTCTCATGCAGCCTCCCTTGGTGCCGCAAACGGGGCCGGACTACAATCCTGTGGTAACGCTTAACGGCTGGACGCTGCCGTGGCGCATGAACGGCGACTGGAAAGAATTCCATCTAGTCGCAGAGCCGGTCGTGCGTGAATTCTCGCCCGGCATGGTTGGGCACCTTTGGGGCTACAACGGCCAATCCCCCGGCCCGACTATCGAAGCGGTCGAGGGCGACAAGGTCCGGATCTTTGTCACCAACAAGCTGCCGGAGCACACCACGATCCATTGGCATGGCCAGCTGTTGCCCAATGGAATGGACGGCGTCGGCGGTCTTGTGCAGCCCCACATTCCCGTCGGGAAGACATTCGTCTACGAGTTTCAGCTGCAGAAGAGCGGTACGTTCATGTACCACCCGCATTCCGACGAGATGGTCCAGATGGCCATGGGGATGATGGGGTTCTTTGTCGTGCATCCGAGGGACCCAGCGTTTCGCCGGGTGGATCGGGACTTCGTCTTTCTCATGGCGTCTTACGATATCGAGCCCGGCACCTACGTGCCGCGCGTCGCCGAGATGACTGACTTCAACATGTGGACCTGGAACACCCGTGTGTTCCCAGGCATCGATCACATTGTGGCCGGCAAGGGAGACAAGGTGCGGATCCGCTTTGGCAATCTCACCATGACCAATCATCCCATTCACATGCACGGCTACGATTTCAAGGTGTCCTGCACCGACGGTGGTTGGGTCCCGGAGGCGGCCGCGTGGCCCGAGGTCACCGTCGATTGCGCAGTCGGTCAAATGCGCGCCTTTGACTTCGTGGCGGATAAACCTGGCGATTGGGCAATCCACTGCCACAAATCCCATCACACGATGAACGCGATGGGGCACGAACTCAGCACCTTCATTGGCGTGGATAAGCGCGAGATTGCCAAGAAGGTCAGAAAACTCGTTCCGGATTACATGCCTATGGGCACAGCGGGCATGGCCGACATGGGCGAAATGGAAATGCCGCTTCCTGACAACACCCTGCCGATGATGACCGGATGGGGTCAGTTTGGCTCTATCGAGATGGGGGGCATGTTCTCCGTCGTGAAGGTGCGCGAGGGCCTCGCCGCCCATGACTACAAGGATCCGGGATGGTTCAAGCACCCGGAAGGAACGGTGTCCTTCGAGTGGAAGGGCGAACCGAAGAAGGCGGAGCGCGCCCCCGCGTCGACGCCCGAAAGTAAAGCTGCCGCGTTCAACGTCGTAAAGCCCGGCAGAAAATCGTCCCACGGCAACCACTGAGTAGGAGCTTTCATGAAGACCCAGATAATCATTGCAGGGTTTGCAGCGCTGTTTCTCTCGACAAGCGCATTCGCGGACCCAGGCCATTCTCATGGCGACGATCGCGCCTATGGCGAGCCCGGAAACCCGAAACAGTCCGCCCGCATCGTTCAAGTCACCATGCGGGAGTCTGACGGAAAGATGGAGTTCATACCAAACCGAATTAATATTCGGCGGGGGGAGCAGGTCAAATTCCAGCTCCGTAACAACGGTGAGACAGATCACGAGCTCGTAATCGGCACCCTTGAGGAGAATCTCAAGCACGGGATCGAGATGCAGAAAAATCCCGATATGGAGCATGACGATCCGAACGCGAAAAGACTCGCCCCCAAGAAGACCGGGGAGATCCTTTGGAAGTTTACCAAGGCGGGAGAATTCGACTTCTCCTGCCTGATCCCGGGCCACCGGGAGTCCGGGATGTTCGGGACGATCATCGTCAATTAAGCGAACCAAAAACAGGAGATAATCTCATGCGCAAACTCTTACTCGGCCTTGCGGCCGCATCCCTTTCGACTGCGGTTTACGCGCAAGCTGTGCCCACCGACGGTCAAGTCACCAAGATCGACGCTCCGCAAAATAAGCTGACGCTGAAGCACGGTCCGATCAAGAACCTCGATATGGACGGCATGACCATGGTCTTCAACGTTGCAGATCCGGCGATGCTTAAGACAATTAAAGTCGGCGACAAGGTTAAGTTTGAAGCGGACCGTGTCAACGGTCGGCTCACGGTGACGAAGATCGAAAAGGCGAAATAGCGCCGTTTGACGCAGGGGGGCACAGTCGTGTCTCCCTGCATTGCTAGCGACGTAGGAAAACTACAGGAAGTGTCGCGAACTGCGGGTTATGTCATCGGCAACGCAAGCGATGCTTACGCCATCGTCACGGCACTGAGTTCAAACACCAGAATCAAGGAGAGTTCCCAACCAATAGGGATCCCTTTCTTAAATGGGCGAGGCCCGAATGAGCGACCGCTTTGAAAGAACCTTGTGCTTCATCGACGCCATTGAAAAAGCTCAATCCACAGAAGAGGCGGAACGCTGCCTGCTAGCGTTCGCCGCAGGATTGGGCTTCACGTCCATCTTCGGCGGGATCGTTCCTTTGAGGCCGATACCGCTGGCCGAGCTACCGTCCCGCATCATATTTCAGGCGCTTCCGAACCAATGGGCAGCGCGGTACAACGCCAGTGGCTACGTATTCCGCGATCCGGTGGTCACACATTTGCTTCACCAACGCACGCCCTTCACCTGGAAAGAGGCCTACGTGGCGTCACCTCAACCCGATGACGTCTACCTTATTGGCGGCGAAGCCTCGGAGTTTGGGCTGAAAGACGGCTACGTTGTTCCGATCTATACCCTCGAAGGGAGCCTGGCAGCAGTCTCGTTCGGCGGTCCGACTACCGTCACCGACGTGGCGGAATTGGCCTCACTGCATTTTGCAGCGAGCTACGCAGTCGGAAGTCATCTTCATCGGAAAGCTACCCGCAAACGCCTTACGCAGGCTCTCACTCCCCGCGAATACGACTGCCTGCTGTGGGCTGGTGAGGGAAAGACCGACTGGGAAATCTCAATGATCTTGGGAATCTCCCGATCGACCGTATTGAAACACGTCGCATCCGCGCGCCAGAAGCTCGGAGCCGCCAACAAGGCGCATGCCATAGCCACGGCTCTGCGTATCAAGCTCCTCGGGTAGCATGGGGCCACGCTAGCCGCGCGGCCGGCTCGCTTGCGAGATCGAGGGCACGGACGGGAGATAGCAAGTGCGGCGGCGTCACCTTTCGCTTTCTCCAAATGATCGATTGAGCGAACGAAGAGTGTCGAACGCTTCTTGCACCTCCGACCCCGGCGCCGCCCTTAATACATCAATCATAGAAACGAAGTCCTCGCTCTGGTCGGCCGCCGCCGCCGCCAATATCTCACGAACGTCACAGTTCTCGCCCACCGGCGCGGGCGGCTGCGCGCCAAGAGATAGTTCTTTGCGCTTTGGCTCTGCCGGATGGGTTGGAGCGCGGCGCGGTGTCAAAAGCAACGCCGGCTCGCCATCTGGCGGCGTCGCCTTTGCCTTGGAGGCCGGCTTCGATGGTGTCCGCCGCGACTTCGGCTTTGGCTTTAGCGTGCGCGCCGGCTCTACGGATGCGGGCTCACCATTGTCTTGGGCGGGTTCCGGAGCCGGATTGATTGCCCCCTGCAACGCCTCGTCGTGCCAAGCCGGCAATCGCGGCAACTCCGGCGGAGAGCCCTTGGCGCGTTCGAAGTATCGTCTATACGGCTTATCCAGATAGTGTCGGATCTTTGTGAGTTCGAAGGACGGTGAGTTCTTGACCATCAAGATCGAGAGGCGCGGGGACATTTCCCGCAATTCGAGAGGACTGCGTAGCGGCCGCGGCGTGTAATGCGGCGCCCAGACCCGGGGCGCAAAGATGCCCTGCCCCGGCCGCTGGATCGGCGTCTTATACACCTGTGTAGTCTCCCCCAGCATCTCCGACACGAACTCGGAAGTATCGAGATCGTTGATCTGGATGAACAGCTTGATCTGAGAGCCGGACACCGTGGTGATACGCGTGTTCCTGCCATAGAGCTCGTCCAACTGCGCGAGGTCCTGCATCACGATCGCCATCCGGAAGCCGTACCCGGCGCTGATCGTGATCTTTGAGATCAGCGAATCCATCCGGCCGACGTGGTAGAATTCGTCGAGCATCAGGAGAACCTGATACGGCTCGTCCTCCCCAGGGATCTTGACCATCAAGAGATCGTGGATCTGCTGGAACAAGATGCGAATGAGCGGCCGGAAGATTGAAAGCTCGGCGATCGTGCATCCGATGAAGATGGTCATCGGCGTGCGCCGCAGCTCCCGGATGTCGAAGTCCGAGGTTTCCGTCGCGGCCGAGATGAGACCGTTGTTCCAAAGGCTCATCGCCATGTTGACGTTGAAGACCGCGCTGTTGCGCGTCTCCGGCTCGAGCGCGATGTACTGGTTGAAGCTGTCGACCACCCAGGTCGGCAGGTGCTGCCGCTCGGTGCGGACGATCGCCCGCAACACCGTCGAGATGTCCTTGCCGGTGGTCGTCATCCGGGCCACCGTGCGCATATGCTGAGCGCCCTCGACGAGCGGCGAGGAGAGCACATAGCCGATCAGCGCGGAAAGCAGCAGCCGCCCGGCACCAGCCCAGGTATCGTCGGCTTTTTCCGGAATGACGAAGGAGGCAACGACAAGACAGTCGGTCGCCATGCGCTCGTCCCGGCGCACGAAATCAAGCGGATTGTAGCGATGTGTGTCGTTCGAGCCGGGCGAGAACATGAAGACCTTGTTGCCCATCGCCATGCGATGGTTGGCGAGGGCCTCGAAGTTCTCGCGCTTGGGATCGAAGAAGACCGCCGAGCCTTGCCACAAATAGCCGTTGGGCAGAACAAAGCCCGTTCCTTTTCCGGACCGCGATGGTCCGACCACGAGGATATGCGCAGGTTCGTCGGACCGGATGGTGGCGCCACTGAGCAATCCGAGCACGATGCCCCGCTTGGCGGTCAGGCCCTGCCTTGCGGCTTCCATCAGATGGCCGAAGCGAGCGGCACCATAGGGCATTTGTCTGCGATTGATGAAAGCGAAGAGTGCCCCCGCAAGACCTAGTGCGAGCACCGCGGCGGCGGCATAGCCGGCTCGGATAAACGCCTCGGTCCGCGTCGGAGGATAGAGCAGCCTGTCGTAGAAGTGACGCCAGGCCACCAGAAAGAAATCAGCCGAACGGTCGGCATTCTGCATCGCGAACAAGGCCCACCTGCTTGCGCCCTCGCTTGGAAACCGCTGTGGCGCCCAGCGGAGCGCGACCACGACCTCGTACGCCAGGCTCCACAACAACAAGAATGCCAGAAGGACGAGGAGCCCGACGCCGATCCGGAATGCGATGATGCGGCTCATCCGTCACCCCCCGTCGCCTGTTCACGCCGCCAGTCTGCCATCCGCGCGAAATAGATCTCCGATGTGCCCCGCCAGCCGCCAACCTTGGTCTGCTGAACGACGATTGGAAGGACTGATTTGATGTAGGCAATGATCTCGTCGCGGCGCAGACCAAGGCCTGCCTGCATGACCATCAGCGCCAGCTGTTCAAAGGCGCCGGCCGAGCTGTCGGCATGGACCGTCGTGATGCTGCCGGGATGTCCCGTGTTGATCGCTCTCAGAAACGAATAGGCCTCGGCGCCGCGGATCTCGCCGAGGAAAATGCGGTCCGGACGCAGGCGCATCGAGGCCTGCAGGAGCGTTTCGACCGTAACCCGCGCTTCGCCCTGGTCCCCCTTCGAGGCCACCAATGGAAGATAGTTCTTCTGGATCGGATTGACCTCGCGCGTGTCCTCGATCGTGATGATGCGCTCGTCCGCCGGTACTTCCTTAAGGATCGCGTTCAGAAACGTTGTCTTTCCGGAGCTTGTCCCTCCCGAAAGGAGGATCGAATATCGACTGACAACGGCCAGCTTTATGAAGTCCTCGATGCGACTGGCGTCGAGATGTTCGCACAAGCGGCGATCGACGTCGGACAAGGCCCCCTCTTCCGCCATCGCGACCTTGTCGAAGGATCCCATGCGGCGATAGTCGTCGAGCCGCATCTCCTTGATGACCTGCTTGCGGATGGCAAAGGCGCCTCCCGAGGTCGTGGCGGGTGGAATAACGCCCTGAAAGCGCTCGCCAGTCGGTAATGCTGCGGACAGGAGCGGATGCTCTTCATTGATGCTTTGCCCGGAATGACCCGCGACACGCTCGGCCAGGTGGCGGATCGCGTGCTCGGTCAACGCCGGCACGTCGTAACGCTCCATCGCCGACTGTCCGAACCGTTCGATCCAGACTTCGCCCGGCCCGTTGGCACAGATCTCTACGACCTGGTCGTCCTCGAGCCAAGGCCGGATCGGCTCCAGTGCACGATCAATGAAGACCGTCAGGCTTCGCGCCACTACGCTCACGCTTCAGCTCCCTGAGGGCTTCCCTGACCGGATCCGGATACAGCGCCGAGAAATCGAGATCGCGCCGCACGAACACGATGATGCGCGTGCCCTGGTCGAGGTAGATGGTCGGTGGAATGTTGATGGAGTTGCGCAGGGCCTCCTGGGCAATGTTGGTCAAGGTCTGAGAGATGTTCTGCGCGGCGATCTGACGGGCCTGCAACGAAAGCTGGTTCTGGTTCACACCAGTTTGGGTTTGCGTCACCACGCCCGTCACGGGATCGGTGGTGGTGATGACCGTGCCGTTGCCATAGCCGTCGGTGTTTTGCCCATAGGCGCTGAGGAACTGGGCTCCGCCGCCGACCAGCGACAACACGATCGCCGAGCCGAAGCGCTCGAGATAGTGATTGTCGACGAAACCAGCGTTGCCGGCCCGGCCGAGCTCGTCCGCGCCATTCGAGCCGAGTTGGACCGAGACGCCATCGGACCGCAGCATCCGGGTCCATACGATGAAGACGCGGGTCTGGCCCTGGGCGATGCCGGAGCGATACTCGCCGATTAAGCGGCTGCCGGAGGGGATAAGCACCCGCCGGCCGTCGAACGACCAGACGTTCTCGGTCACCACGGCGCGCACCATGCCGGGTAGGTCGCTTTGTACGGCCGTTTCCAGAACCCCGCGGATCAGTGTGCCTTGGGCCACGAGCGCGTCAATGCGGTTGTTCTTTGTGGCGCGGGCCACCTCGACGCCCGCAGCAGAGACGGAGGCAAGAAAACGCCGATTGGGATCGTCCTCGTTGCCTGCCGCGCCACGGGGCCCCTCCTCGCCGTTGGCAGCGGCGGCCGCCGAGGCGTTGTCTGCGATGACCTGCGGCGCTCGCAGCCGCTCCCAACGCCGCCGTTCCTCCTCCTGACGTTGCCGCTCGAGCTCCGCGAGCCGCCTCGCCTCGTCGTCGTTGGGCGGCGCCGCCGCAAGGGGCGGTTCCGGCGCCGGCGGGGGAGGCAAGGCGAGCGGCGGTGCGACTGGAGGTGCGGGTGGTGTGGCTTCGGGGGGCGCCGACGGCACGACGATCGTGCCTTGGTCGGTTTGCGGGCGGGGCGTCGAAAGCGACGGCGCGGGAAACTGCGTGGTGGTGAATTCTTCTTTGTCCGGCGTCGTCAACGTGGGGGTCCGGCGGGCCAGCGATCCGTAGATGAGCCAGGCAGCGATCACCACCGCGCCCAGCGGGATAACAATCTTCAAGAAACCGCCGAGAGCGGTGCGCCCCCTGGCGACAGAACTGGCGGCGGCCGCCTCGAGCTCCAGTGATCGATATTCGTCGGCCGTCGGCATGCGCGCTCAACCTCCCGAAGCGATGGCCGCGCCGACGCGTTGCGGCGCATAAGGCTCGAGGCCTGTCGGCTCACGCACATTGGTCAGGCGGCGGTTGAAGATGCAGGTCGATTCCTTGCCGTTGCGCAGGGTCCATTGCGGGGAAACCTTGTCGACAACGACATACGGTCCCTCGGTTCGGAAATTGACGAGGCTTTCATTGCGATCAGCATCGACGATGTAGATCGCCGGCGTTTCACCTTCGAACCGAAACCAGGTCTTTGTCCCGTCGTCGAAGACGGCGACCGGCTTGTTGGTTGATGATCCCTTATAGCCGTAGTTGCTGTTGGCATTCGCGATGTTCAGCGCTTTTAGATTCGGATTGGCCGCGCGCTCCTTGGCTTCGGCGAGGAGGCGGGCATTGACCTCGTCGTCGGGAAAACGGAAGCGCACGGCGTAGATCTGACTCGAGGGTGGGCGCGTGTTCGAACGCAGCAGGAAGGAGTAGACCCGCTTGTCGGTGACGACGTTGAGATTGGATTGGGCGTTCTTCTCCACAGGCTTGATGAAGATGATGTCGCCTTTTCGATTCGGCTCGACACGCCAGGCAATGGAATCGCCGAGCGCCAGCGTCTCGACCTTTTCGTCAGGCTGAAGCTGAATCATCGTCGACGTGCCATAAGTCGCGTCAATCGCGGTGACATTGTCGCGGCTGTAGACGACATCGCGCACGCGCGGGTCCAGCCGGCCCGGGCGTGGCGTCGATTCTGCGAACGCCACGCCCGCTGACAGCAACAGCGTGAGAAGGGCGGAAGCGTACGGCCGCATCATGGCTGCTGTCCTGCACTGCGCGGAGTCGGCGCCGATTCCTGGTCACGCCGATATTCCAGCACCTGGAAGCCGAGCGGATTGTCGAAGCGCCATTCGTTGCGCATTGGCACAGACGTATAACGAAAGCGCACCAGCGAAACCCAATGTCTGGTCACGATGTTGGTCGCGGACTTCTCGTCGGTCGAGAAGCGGACCAGCGCGGTGCGGTTGTTCGGGAAGGTCACCGACTTGATGGTGACGCTGACCTCGGTGTTGGTCCCATAGATCTTCACCGGGTTGTTGGGATTAGCCGGCGAGTGGATCTCCGTGAGCTCGCGGGCAGCGTCTCCGGCTGCGAGAAGCTGGGCGAGATCGAAATTGTCTTTCAGTGCCTTCGGATCGTAGGTCTCGCGTGCCTTGATGTAGCGGACGACATTGAACATCGTCACCGCCTCGTCCTGCGTCAGGGGTCCCTCCGCCGTCGGCCGCTTGACCTCGACGAACCCCGTGGTTTTGTCGACGACGACCATGTAGGGCTCGTAGGTCTTGAGCGGCACGAGGAGCGCCAGGACAGCCAGCGCGGTGACGGCGACTACAGTCATCACCGTGGCGACGATCCAGGCGAGGGCGCGCGAATTGCGATTGCGCCGGGCGATATCTTGCTCCCAGGTCGCGCCGTCGGCGTAGTAGCGCGGATCCACGCGGTCGGGCTCCGCGGCGGTCTCCGTCATGGCCGCCCTCCCCCGCTCTGCGCCGGCGGTGCGCCGGAGTTGCGGAGCTGGTCAGCAAGCCGACGAAACTCTGCGGATTGCGACCAGCGCGCAGAGCGGAGGCCGACACGCGCTCTCTGCCGGGAGGCCAATTCTTCGCGCCGTGATAGCGAGGCAGGGTTGAACGGGTTGCGAAGGGCGAGGCGCGCACGGTTGGCGGCCGCTCCCATCCGGTAACCCGAAGCGGTGGCCAGCACCGCGCCCAACCGGGGTGCGAAGATCGGAACGCCGCCAGCGATCGCAGCCGCCATGTTGTTGATCTGGCTCAGCAGCAGGATGCCGATGATGGCGAGCAGCACCACCGGGCCGATCGTCGCCCAGGTCGCCGACTTGCTGTTGGCAACGCCATTCAGCGTGTCGATCGATTGCTGGATCAGCGAGACATAGAAGGCGAGAAAGGCATAGACCAGCACCTGCACGAGGAAATACTGCACGAGCGAGCTCATCCAACCGCTGAAGAAACGCGACGTGACTCCGAACAGGAGCAGGATAATGAACAACGGTGCCAGCGCGAGCAGCAGCCACATGAACATCTTCGACAGAACGATCAAGAAGATGGCAAAACCGATCAAGATCGCCATGACCACATAGAACACGGCGGCGAAGATGTAGGGGCCCCAATTGGTGATGCCGGCATTCTGCAGAAATGCCTCCGTCGCGCTATTGGTAGTGTCCCACATATTCTGCAACGCCGACTGAACCGCGTTGACCGAGGTCAGATTCGCCGAAGTACCGGTGTTGTTGGCGGACGTGACCGCGCTGAGGAGCGCGTTGCCGATGGCCGAGGGGCCGTCATTCAAGACCGTATAGACGAAGGTCTGGAATTCGCCCCAGCGCGTCGCCAGGACATAAATCATCACCGCGCGAAACAGCCGGAAGGCGTGATCCGACGGGCCGCCACTGGCTGTGCCCTGCCAGATTCCAACACCCCAGAAGATCACGTATAGCGTCAGAAGCAGGCCGGCGACGCCGGTCGTCCCACCCGATGTCGCCGCGTTCGCGAGGGCCTGATAGGCCGTCGAAACGTAATTCTGGCCCAGCTGATCGACCGATTGCAGCAGCGAGGTGATATTGAAGTTGTTGGCCATCGGACTCCTCAGATCGGCCGCATCGGGCCGCAGGAATCGACGGCATGAATCGCGGCGCGAGCGGATGGCGCTGGGGGAAGTTGCGCATAGGCGAGTGGCGCGCCTCCCTCATCGGGCGAGCACGGCGCTTTCAAGGGCTTGTAAGCGCAGCCGCCGACCGCGAGCGCAAGCAGGAGACTGGTCGTGAGAGGGAGGATAATTCTCACCGCGTTGGCGCCTTGGGTTGGGTGAACGTCATGGCCCGTGACGCCGCTTCCGCGGCGCCGTCCTGCTTTGGCGTCGTCTCGGCCGCGCTCGTCGCGGCCGGCGTTGGTGCCTTCAGCGCGAAGCGCCCGATGGCAATGCCGGCGGCAAGGGCGACAACGGCTATCGCGATGACAATGGTCTTCGTCATCAGGGCCCCCAAATGTTGTGTTGCGCCATCCCGGAGCTTTCACGAGACGCCTCAGAGGCGAGACGCCCCTTACCTTACTGGGTGAACTTCATGGCGCGCGCCGCAGCCGACTCCGCCGCGATGCGATCGAGATTGGCCTGGTTCGCCGCGGCTGCTGCGTTGTTCGCAACACCGTTCAGCTCATTGATCGTCAAACCTGTTTGAACCTGGACCTGGGTGTTCTGATCGATGCTGCCTTTCAGATCCTGCGCCTGGCCGATCTGCTGGCCTCCCTGCTTGAAAGCGCTCGAACGCTGCTGCACCGCGCTCTGTGTCGAATTGATAAGGCCGGAGAGGGTAGCGGCGACGTTCACCGAACTCTTGTAAGCCGTGTCCACGGGATGGCTCTGCCCGCTGGTGAGACCGGTGATCGTCTGTACGAGCTGCAGGCCATTGATCAGCGTCGACACGATGTTCTGCGAATTCGAGCCCATGCCGGCGAAGGACAGCGCCCCGCCCGAGATCACCGATCCGAGGGAGGGCGCCTGCGCCATGGAGAAGCCGCCGCCGAGGGCCATTTGTGCGAGGGTTCCTTGCGCCTGGGACGAGCGATCGCCCGTCACCGCTTGCAGCGTCTTCTGGGTGAACTGCATGATCTGCTGATCGGCGGTCAGGATTTTCTGGGTGCTGGTTGCGATCTCCTGGGCCTTTTGCAGGTTGGCGTTGTCGATGACCGGGACTTGCGCCCACGCTGGCGACAATTGGGCGGTCACGATGACGGCGACGAGGGCAAGGATGGTGCGCATGAAAATCCTCCCTAGCGGGTGTCGTTGTTGATCGCGGCCAGCGCCGCGGCGACGTCGGCGACAGTCAAGCCCCCGGCCGACGCGCCGTTCGCCGGCGTGCTTTGCGCCTGTGCGAGGTAAAAGATGACGTTGCCCTCAGTGTCGACGTAGCGGGCGCTGACGCATCCAGGGTCGGGGTTCGTGCCTGGTGGCGTGGTCGAGCATCCCGTCGGCGTCCGGCAAGGGTCAGTCGGCGAGCCGGTCCCGATCATGCCCACGGGACAGACCGGACCGGAGGCGGGCCGTCCCCCCGTCGCCGCCCGCATGCCCCCGGCCGCCCGGCTCATGTCGCTCGTTCTGGCGAGGTTGAGCGCGTTCAGGGCGGTGACCCAAAGGTTCGTCGAATCAATGACGCCATTCCAGGCAAGGTTGTTCTGCAGCCGCGCCGCGCTGTTCATGTCCATCGCCGCCATCACGGTCGAGCCCGTGCCGACCTGCTGGCCCGCGACCTGAAACCCAGACTGCGCGGCGCCAAGCGTCGAGCGACTGGCATCGAGACCGGCAATCACATTGCCGCTCGACTGAAACAATGTCTGGCTGTTCAGCGCGCCGCCTTGCGCCCCAGGATCGGGAGCGGCGGGCATGTCCGGCGCATAGGAGCGAATGGCCTGGCTGCCGGCGCCCGCCTGCGGCTTCACGGTCGGATCGGTGACGTTGGCCTTCTTGCCCGTGGTCACCGCGCATTTGACGCCGCTATTGGCGTCCTTGCGCTGCGTCGTCACCGGTACGAGTTTGACCGTCGTGCTGGCTGTCAACGAATGTTGGCTAAGCTGTGCTGCGTCGTCGACCGGGATGGCCGCGTGCGCCTGGGTGGCCAAAGCCGCCGCGGCCGCCGCGAGAATGATCAGGATGGTCTTCATGAAGGGTCTCTCCCCAGGAAGATCGGCAGCCACACCGCTGGATCGTCGCCAACGCGCGCCCGCAGCGCGTCGAGCTCGGCCACGGTCTCGGTACGACCGGACAGCACCTTGATGAGGTCGGGCATGCTCGACAGGTTCAGCCGGGCCACGACGCTGTCCCGGCCGTGCTTGATCAGGAAGGACCGGCTTTCGGGCACGGTGCTGCGAATCCAGTCGACCTCGCGGCCCGAAAGGCGGAAAGCCTGACGATAGCTCTCGTCATCGGCTTTGGGATTCGGAAAGAAGATGTTCGTGCTGGTCTGCTCGATCAGCGTGTTGGACGCGCGTGAGCGGACGATATCGGCCGCAGATTGCGTGCCGAAGCCGATGATGCCGTTCTGCTTGCGGATCGTCTTCAGTTTATCGCGGATGAAGAAGGCAAAGACCTCGTCGTCGAGCAACCGCCAGCCTTCATCAAGAAAGATCATCACCGGATCGCCCGTGAGCAACTCCTCGGTGCGGTGGAAGATGTACATGAGCGCGGCGGTTCGGATGACAGGATCATCGAGAACCCGCGTCATGTCGAAACCGAAGATGCTCGAAATCGAGAACTGATCCTCATCATTGTTGAACAGCCATCCCCGCTGATCCGGACGCATCCAACTTTCCAAGCGTGCGAGGAGATCCCCCTCCCCCGCCCGGATGCGACCGCGCAGCAAGGTCGAAAAAGCCTTCAGCGTCCGCCCGTCCGGCCCGGCTGAAAGCGCTGCTCCGATTGCGTTTCGGATCACCTGCTCCTCGGACGCGCTGAGATCACCGCCCTTGGCCGGGCGCAGCATGAAAGCAAACAGTTGATACAGAAACTCACGGTTCGCAGCCGAGTCGGGCAACGACAGCGGATTGAATCCGGTGGGTTCGCCGGGGACGAGCGCTTCATACTGGCCACCGAGGGCGCGAATGAAGATCTCGGCGCCACGATCCTTGTCGACGAAGACGAGCTTGGGGCGTGGCTCGATGCGTTGCGTCTGCGCCGCGATGAACGACAGGAACACGGTCTTGCCCGACCCGGTCGGCCCAACCACGGTGAAATTGCCGATGTCACGGACGTGATGATTGTAATAGTACGCCGTCTGCGACGTGGTCTCGAAGACCGAGATTGCGGGCCCCCAGTGGTTGCCGTCGGGCCGCCCGCTCGGATAGTTGTGCAGCGAGGCGAAGCCGGCGAAGTTTTTCGACGAGATCACAGCCTTGCGGGCGATATAGGCGAAATTGCCCGGCAGCTGCGACCAGAACGCCGGCTCGCAGTTTAGGTCCTCGCGCACCCAGATCACCGACCGATCGGTCAGCGCGGCGCCGACCGCCGTCACCGCCGCGCCCACCTCGGCGAGATCGCGGCCGAGGCACATCACCGTCATATGGTGCTCGCCATAGATGGCCTCGGACGCCAGCAATTCGTCCCGGGCCTCGTCAAGGTGCTCGGCGACGATCGAACCGGCCTCGTCGGACATATCGACTTGCCGCGACACGCGGTCGATCTGTTTGGCGGCGACCGGTCGATCGACGATGGCGAAGGTCTGGGTGGCTATGAATTCGTGCGGAACCCGCAGGAGATTGTCGAACGAACCGGGACCGCTTTGCGCCGGATATTCCCGGATCGAGATCATCGCGCCGAACCGCGTGTCGTCACGGCTGGCGCCGCGGACCTCGATGGCGTTGCGGCCGAAGAAGAGGCGCTTCGTGGAGAGCGCGTCGGCGAGGTCCATCCGGGGCAGGTGCATCGGCCGCGGCAGGCCGCCGTTCAGGATCTGCACGAGGAATTCCAGCGGCTCGGAGAACCAGATGCCGCCCCGCCGCACGACGCCCAGTTGGCGCGCGCCGTAGGCGGACAGGTTCTCGCGAACGGCGGTCGCCGCGTCTCGCAACTCGTTGAGGGCGGTCTGAATGGCCACCGACTCGCCCGCCTCATCCTTGCGGCCGAGCGCCTTCGTCATCACGACGTCGAAGGTCCCGGCCTGGCCTTGGAGCGGACGGCGCACTATCGTGAGATAGATGTCGTTCACGAACATCCGGCGCTTCGACAGCGAGGCGTCGTAACGCTCGTCGATCTCGCGGCACAACGCATTGTCAAAGGTCGACGCGATCCGGGGTTGCACCTCGCGCCGGACGATGTGCGCCGCGAGCGCGAAGCGCGAGTTGGCGAGCGTGCGGACGATATCGTTGCGGCCGAGCAGACGGGCGTTGACCTCGCTCATGTCGGATGTCTCGAACGAATAGCCGTCGAGCTTCAGCACCGTGAGAACCAGGCCGTCACGCGTTTTCAGGATATGGTCGTCGACGTGCCGGGTATAGGGAACGTGCGACGCAACCGGCCGCTCGCGGCGGGAGACGGCGCCGAAGGTCAGCTCGTCGAGAAGGGCGCGAGTGACCATGATCGCCTCACGGAGCGTAGCTATCAGCGCCCCAGAAGGAGCGTGCGCGTGGCGGGCATTTTGTCGAGCGGACGAACAGGATCTCGAAGATCCGATCGTCGCGGAGGGTCATCACATAGCCGAATAGATGCAGCGGGATCGCGACCAGCAGCATGAAGAGATTGTGGGTGACTAGGAAGCACACGCTCGAGACCACCCCGTTGAACATGAAATACATGTACGGCACGCCCATCAGCGTCGGCGCTCGGGTGAGCGCCTTGACCAGCGGCGTGATGAGGGGATCGTCGAGCTCGGCTTCCGTCATTGGCCGACCGCCGACTGGAAGAATTGGACGATCTGCGCCGAGCCGAACACCAGGACGATGCCGAAAATGACGCTGCCGGCGATGCCCCAGGTCAGACGACCGGACCAGGCGAACAATCCGCAGGCGATGACGGCAAGCGTCGCCAGCGCGGTGGCGATCGGGCCTGTCAAAGCCTGAACCAACTGCGTCAGCGTCGATTGCACCGGCTGCAGCGTGCCGCCGGACTGTGCAGCGGCGCCAACGGCGCTGAGCGCAAGCAAGCTGAGAGCGAGCGGAGCGCGCGAGATCCAGCGTATCATCAAGTTCTCCCTGTCAATCGACGTGCATGACGAAGCCATCATTCCACTGCCTTCCCGCGCGTTGGCGCCCCGCGTCGGCCCTAGGAGCCATCTCGACGACATCCGGCTGTGCTGACGCGCGCGGGTCGCCGCCAGGAGTCGGCCAGCTGTTGAAGTCGTTGATGACCTGGGCGACGAAGCGCACCGTCTCAGGATAGGGAGGAACGCCGCGACTCTTGGCGACGGCTTCTTCGCCGGCGTTGTAAGCGGCGAGAACAAAGAACAAATTCTTGTATTTGTCCTGGAGGCTGCGCAGGAAGCGAATGCCGCCACGCACGTTATCGGCGGGATCGCAGAGGTCGACTTTGAACCGATCCGCGGTCTGTGGAAGCAACTGCATCAGGCCGAAGGCGCCCTTTTCCGACAGCGCGATCGAGTTGTAGCGGCTTTCGTTTTTCGCCACCGATTGGACGAAGTCGGGCGAGAACTTCTCTTCCGTCGCGATGCGCGCCACCAGAGCTCGCGCTTCGTCTGGCGCCATCGCCTGTGCGTTAGCACATGCGGTGTGCCCAGGCGCGGCGGCATCGAGGCGGAAACGCGAGGGGTCGAGCGGAAGGACCCGGCCGGACGCATCGACGGTCGCGACCCGCGGCAAGGTCGCGGCATCCTGGGCGTTCGCCCCAGCGCAAGCCACCGCCATCCCCAAAGCGATTACCGCGATTCGTCTCGCCATGCCTCCAGGCCCTCACTTTTCAATAGACAATATATTAGATGTTGTTACGTTGGCAACCGGTTAGTGAGCCACGTCCCCAGCTCCGATCCGGAGGGTTGGATGAACCGCTGCTTCGCCCTGCTCGCCCTTGTCGGCCTCGTTCCTGCGGTCGCCCCACCCGCCGTAGCGCAGGACGCCTCGTTCGGCTGCAAGGTGCTGCTCTGTGCGGCGGCCAGCAATCCGAGCTGGTCCGGCATTCCCTATTGCGTCCCGGTCATGCAGGAATTGTTTCGGCGGCTGGCACGCGGCGGCGGTTGGCCGTCCTGTTCTGAAGGGCACGCCAGCAACCCCGGCTATGAGCCCTACGAACCCTGTCCCTCCGGCCTGACGCCCGTCGCGGGATCGGCGGGCAGCGAAACCCCGCCGTCGCCCAACGGAGAGCTGTGCGCAGATCTCTCCAAGCCCGAGCGCACCTGCTCTGGAAGCGATGGCGGCTGTACCACCACATATCCGACGACGCCGCGCCAGCACCGGAAGGAGCCGTATTACGTCGACATCAGCTCGGCCAATGGCGTGCAGCGGTTCTACTTCTCGCTGCAGGGCTACTAGCATGGGCGGGGCATCGCTGTTCGCCGGGATTTTGGCCCTGCCACTCACCGCAACAGTGGTGACGGCTCAACCCGCGTCGTCCTGGTTTCCAGTTCCAGCGGACGCCATCTATCTGACAGGCGACAGCTGGTCGGACGGCGATCGGACCTACCGCCTTTATGGCGTCCAGGCCTGCCTGCGTGGCACGAGCTTCACGAATGGGCATGGCCTCAAGCGTGACTGCGGTGAGGCCTCGCTTGCCATGCTGGTCGCGCTGGTGCGCGATCTGAGACCGCAGTGCTATGATGCGGCCGAGTCGCCGCAACTGCGAACCGTTTTCGTGTTCTGCCTGGCCAGCCCGAACAAAGGGGCTGCAGCGGGTTCGCGCATCGATCTCGGCACCGCTTTGATCTCGACCGGATTTGCGTTCTCGGCATTGAAGCCGGACGGACAACCGGTCCATGCGCCGTACTTCGTGGCCCAACTCGTCGCGCAGCGATCCAAGGTTGGATTGTGGGCTTTTGCCGATGTTCCCGATCCGAACGCGATCATCCTGCGCGCCCTAAGGCAGCCCCTGGCCGCGCCCGGGACCGGGAGGTCCGACGGGAAAGAAGCGACGCCATAGGCATCAACATCCAGCACGAGGAGCGAGCATGCGAACCACAAATCTTTTCATCGTCCGCGGTTTTGTGGGACAGGCGCCGAAGGCGTTCAACAAGGCCGCCAAGGTCAATGTCGCGACCGATCGCGCTTGGACCGATACCAAGGGCGAACGACACGAAGAGACCGACTGGGTGACCGTCACCGTCCTCAATGAAAAGGCTGCGGCCTGGGTCATCGCCAACGTTGCGAAGGGCGATCCCGTCTATGCCGAATGTCGGATCGCCGACGGCTCCTATAAGAAGGACGGCGAGACGGTCTATACCACCGACATCATCGCCAACGTCTTCCACAAGCTCGACCTCGGTGCACGCGACGATGCGGCGGCATGACGGCTTGCTGCTCACGATCGCGCTCCTGGCAGTCGCTATAATGACCGCGGCTGATGCGCAGCCAGCCGATCGGAAGGACGGCGTCTATGCGCCGCAGGCGCCGCTTCAATCGCGGCCATTGCGGGTCGAAGTCATCGACGGTGTGCGTTTCCGCGATATTGAGACAGACGAAGTCTACCGACTCTACGGCATTGATACCTGCGCGCCCGGCCAAACCGCACGCCTGGGCAGACAGCCCTGGCCGTGCGGGACGATGGCTATCTCGTGGCTCGTTACGGCGACGCTGAATGCCTGGCTCGCCTGCAACACATTGCGGAAGGAGGCATCAGAACACCTGGTGCGTTGCGCCACGGCTGGCCATCCCGACATCGCCGCCGACATGCTCCGGGCCGGTGTTGCCGTGGCGCTTCCCGGCACGGAGCAGGATCCGCCCGTCCGGGTATACATCCGAGCCGAGCAGGATGCGCGGAAAGCCTTTCGCGGGCTTTGGTCGAGCACGTTCCAGATGCCGTGGGAGTGGCGTGCCAACCATCCGACGGCGCTGCCACTCGCACGCTCCGAGGCAACGCCATGAGCCGCGCCGCCGTTCTCATCATCCCCGTTCTGCTGCTGTCCTCCTGCGCTGCGCCGCAGCCATGGCCGGTCTCAGACTATGGGCCCCCCGCGCGTGAGACGCTCTACACGCCCGCCGTCGTCAAGCCCGGCCGTCTCGAATATGCTCCCGACCGTTCGACATTTGCGCCGATTTTGACCGAACGCTTTCCCTACCCGACCCAGCCGGAGGCCAATGCGGCTTATCAGAGGCTCCACGCTGGCGATGCCGCCGACGGCACCCCCTCGTCGGTATGGCTGTTCGGGTGCAAGCCAGGTGCGCTGGACGCGCAAACCGCCCGTGTGACCCGCTACCGCGGTCCCGTCGTTCACTGCGCTACGGATTTTCTGGACACCAGCGGTCGCCGTCTGCGCCGCGAGGCCGTGAATTTCTATTACCACGGCGACGTATGGAACATGCAGCCAATCGACCCGCCGCGCAGCGCGGTGCCCTGGCGCAACCGCGAGCGCTCGCCCACAGATTTCTGGAAGTGGTGGCCGGGGCGCGATCGCTACGAATAGCAGGCAGCACGATGCAGGCGGCAAACCGGTTGAGTCATTATATTAGATGTTATACGCAGCGCGTGTCGCCGGCTATTCGACCCGCTGCCGCTGTATTCCTGACGATGGAGCTCGCCGGGATGATGAACACTCCAACTTGGGCGCAAACGGTGACGCCGGACCCAGGGACGTGGCGGCCAATGGCCTATGCTGATCTACAGCGGCCCTCACGCGCGACCGCTACCTACACTGATATCTGGAAGGATGCGATCGAACGCAACAATGATGGCTATCGGCAACGCGGCGATCATCGCTTCGCGGGCGGTAACGCGCCCGTCACCGAAGCTCATTTCGTCATCTGGAGCCGCGGTCGTTCCGTTGTCCTAAGTATCCTCAACACGGCGATTGGATGCACGATCAAGACCGCGGTGCCGCAGGCGCGCGCGACGGTGAAGCTCTGCCCCATACGGATCGCGATTTACGAAGGGATTCAAGTCCACACGCTGGACGGCGGTTACGCTTGCTTTCTTGAGCTCGAGCCCGGCGCATCGCCCGATCCTACGGTGTCCGCCGCCTATGCGTCATATGACGTGCCGAAACGAACGCTGAAGACGGGCATGATCGTCAACCATAAGGCTGTCGATGGCTGCTCGCTGGATGTGCCGCTGGGCCGGCGCAATGCTGATTGAGGAGACACAAGGATGCGCTCTCACATGATTTGTCTGCTCGCCGCGGCGGGGCTGCTCGCCGCGGGGGCAGCGGCCGCGGCCGAAGTGGCTTTCACCTATAAGACCTCCTACCGGAACGTGAGCCAGGATCCCGACAAGATCTGGACCGGCGATGCGCTGGCAGCCGGCTCTTCCGGCACCGTGACCATTCACGAATATGAACTGCGCACCCCGCGCGGCGACTACTTGATCTCGCAGATATGGAACGACGACTGCGCGTCGGCGACCTGCCCCACGCGCCTCGTGCGCGTGGCACCGCACCAGCCGCCGGCCATCCTAGTCGACGACATGATGCATCAGATCGTCCCTCCCGATGATCCGCGCTTCGCCGGGCTGTCGAACTCGGGCCCGCAGGCCGCGTTTGCCGAGCATCCCTTTCTCCTTAGCGACGACGGCAAGACGCTGGTCAACGGAGACTTCAAGTTCGAGATCGGGTCGGTGAAGCCATGAGCCGCCCTCGCGCTGTCCAATCGGCTGTCTTCAACGCAGGCGTCGTACTTTGCCTGTCGGCGACGCTGGCGCTCGCGGGAGAATCCGCCGCGAGCCTGACCTCGGCCGGCATTCCGGCGAACTGCGCGAATTTTGCGGCCAAGGTCTCGAGCAGCGAGGGGAATTTCGGTTCTATCAACCAGGCGGGTTGCCTTGGGGCGTTCCAGTTCTGTCCGGGCACCTTCGAACGTTATTACAACGGCAATGCTCAAAGCTTTCTCAACGACCCCTCCGCGCAGGTCGCGGCCTGGACCCGATATCAGCAGGATGAGTGGTCAAAGGCGCAGAGCAACGGCATGACCTCGCTGATCGGGCAGCAGGTATGCTACGGCGGTCGCTGCGCCACGGTCGACCAGTCTGCGATCCTCATGGCCTGCCAGTTCGGCTGCGGCCCCCGCGGAAAGCTTGCAAACTATGCCGCGGGCGGCGACTGCAACGCCCGGAACGTCAAGGACGGCAATGGCGTCAGCGTCTGCAGTTATTTGATCCGTGGCGCCGGCTATGATGCCTCCTGTTTCACGGGAGACCAGTCGGCGGTTTGCCAACAAAGCCCGACTGGGCCGGGCGATTTCCCGACCTCCACCGGCATAGCCGCCAACCCGCCGACACCGTCGACAGCTTCAATCATCGTCAGCCCCACCGACGTCTAGATTGCCTGATGATCAATTCATCTCGGACGGATCGCGGATAATGAAGGGCGAGAAGAAATTAAGCTGATCTTCCGTCGACGTGCACAGATCGCCACCCCGATAATGGGCGTGAACCAGCGCCCAGAAGACGACTTCGTCGGATCTCCCGGCGAATAGCGCCTTCTGAAGCGTGCGCCCGATCAAAGTTACGGCGCGTAGATGATCGTAACGGGCATGCAGCTCGTGAGCAACGATCTTGGTATCGGCAGTTCGTATCACAAGCACTCCTCCATTTTATCTTCATCGCGTCACGCAGCCGACGGCCAGCACGCAGTTGGTAGAACCGGATCGGTGCACCCGCGTGCCGCTTGAATCGTCGTCAACGTTTCGCGATTGAATGACATGCGCAGCGCCACGACCTCGTCTCGGCCGACCCGTTTGGGAAACCCGAGCGGTCTCACAAAAAAGCGGAGCTGCATGGCGATCACCATAAGGCGCCAGTCGATCGCGACGGTGACGGTGTCGACCCGGTTCGCCGCCCCCCATTCGACGACGCCCTGCGCGAGCTCGAGGAAAGGACTATCGCCGCGCGGCCGCATTTCGCGGTGGCCTTGCGCCACACAAAAGCGCGTCCACTCGAAGATACGCGGGCCGCGGGGCGGTGCGCGCCGGCAAAGGTCCGTCAGCACGTTCGTCAGCAGGTGCGGACGGGTGGTCGGCAGCAGGCGCTGATAACCCACAATCTCTTCGCCGCGCAGGCAGATATGATGAACAGCATATGCGTCGTCGAACTGGTCACGCTCGCAACCATCGGGTTGACGCAGCTCCTCCCAGCCCTTCTCCTCGACGAAGACGCCGTGACGGAATCGGTGGGCGCGGTTCATCAGGGCGGGGTGCCGACTGACGTCCGAACCGGGGATGACCATGAGCATGTTGAACTCCTCGGCAATGAGAACAAGGCCGAGTTGCGCATGCTATCTGCCCACATTGTATGGGTACAAAGCTCCATTGAAATCGCGATTGGAAGCTCGTGCGGGACGACCCAAGGTCAAAAGCGGGCGATATTTCGGAAGCAATGGCACAGATTATCTCGCCGCGTATGCAATGCCGTAGGCAGGAACGCGAGCGAGCTCAGGAACAGATCTTGATCTGGGTTAAAGACCTGGCGCCTTCTCCTGTCAGTCTGACCTGCGCGCCTCGCGCATCTTCGAGTCAAGGAATGTGAAGCATGGCGTCAAACAGCCACCAAGACGACATGCCAGCGTCCCGCGGTGTCGAGGATCATGAAGCTGCAAAGCCTCACGACCGCGCCGTGCAGAGCGCTCTGGTCGAAGCCCAAAAGCAAATCCTTCAGTTCCTCCAGCGGCGCCTCGGCGATCGCGACGCGGCAGACGAGGTCTTGCAGCGCTTCTCACTGCGGGCACTCGAACGCGCATCTCAGCTCCACGATGTTCGAATGGTGCGCGGCTGGTTGGGCCGCATCCTCGCGACAACGATCGTCGACTACCAACGAGAGACGGCACGCCGCCGCCGCCGCGAAATCGTAGTCGATCAGGCTGAGGTCGAGAACCACCCCGTCGATGAGGAGCTCGACGCGGCGATCTGCAACTGTCTTTATCGCCTATTGCCGACGCTGAAAGCAGAATACGCCGACATCATCTGGCGCGCCGATATTCTCGGAGAACCGAGGAACCGTTTGGCGGAGAGTTTGGGGACGTCGTTGAACAATCTGACCGTGCGATTGCATCGCGGCCGACAGGCGTTGCGCAAACGTCTCGAAGAGATGTGCCGGACGTGTCCGGTGCATGGCTTCTTGGATTGCCATTGCGAAAAAGGCGAACAAACGCAAGCGTTCGCCGATGCCAAGGCCAAGACCACCCCATAACCCGGGGCGCTCGCCGATACTTCATGGCTGCACCCATACCGACCGCCGGCTGTGTGTCTGATCTGGCGCGATCAGGATCGCTCATGCACCGGTTCCAATTGAGAGCCAAGTAGGTCGCCTGCGACCTAAATCGTCGTTCTCAAGCGGGCCATCGAGGGACGAAACGCTCGCGTCATGAGGAACGAGACCCTTGTCGCGGCCATTCTCCCAGCGCGACGATCCAGAGGCCGAGCAGATTGGCCAGCGGCACGAATGCAAGAACCGACCAGAATGGTGAGTATCCAATCCGAGCGAGAATGCGCCCAATTGGGTAAAGCACCAAGGCTGCAAACACAACGAACGCGACCCAGTGCCAAGATGACCAGTAGCCGAGCATCATATACGAGTGGTCCATTATCGGAGCGTCCTTGGGGTGGTAACCTGCACGTTCATGGGCTGTCGGGTTACTCTGTTTTCGAGGGCGACCCACATGACGTGATCACGACGCGATCTGGCCGTTCGTCAGCGCCGCTTTGTCATAGGGAAATACGACATTCGGGTCGGGGAGGTCGCGCGCACGATCCTTTCCGCCGAATTCGAAACGCGTCAGAAGATCACGGATGACGTTAAGGCGGGCCTCCGATTTGTCGTCTGCGCGGACCATAGTCCACGGCGCGAAGGGCGTATGCGTTCTGGCCAGCATTTCATTGCGGGCTGTACTATAATCATCCCAGTGCTTTGTCGCAGCGTCGTCGATGGGACTGAGCTTCCACTGCTTCAGTGGGTCATCTCGTCGCTCTTTCAGCCGACGTTTCTGTTCACTCCGCGAGATATCCAAATAGTATTTGACAATGGTGACGCCGCAATGGGCGAGCAACTGCTCGAAGAGTGGTGCTGTCGTTAGGAATTCTTCATAGTCCTCGTCGCTGCAGAAGCCCATAACCCGCTCGACCCCGGCACGGTTGTACCAGCTGCGATTGAACAGCACGATCTCTCCGCCGGCAGGCAGGTTCGGAACCCAACGTTGAAAATACCAGGATCTCTGATCTCTGTCAGACGGCTTGCCCAAGGCGACAACACGCGTGTCGCGTGGGCTGAGATGCTCGACGATCCGCTTTATCGTTCCGTCCTTGCCGGAGGCGTCTCGTCCCTCAAAGAGCAGCAGAACCTTCTTGCCGGATTTAATGACATGCTTTTGGAGCCGCGACAGGTCAACCTGGAGCTCGCGAAGTGCTTTGCTCGCGGCGTCGCGCTTGTCCTTCTTACCCATTTACGAATCCTGCCATCTAGTCTGTCATGCATTCCGCCGTTGCAGGCGCTCAATTAGGCCTGGAAGGGATTTCAGGCCAAAGGTTCATTCCGGAAAGCGGTCTCCGCCAAACGGGTGACGGAATCGAGATCGTACAGGCCGCATACGGCGCGCTGTCCGCGTTACGCGGCTAGGCAATATCAACCCCCGCCGCAGCAGCTCGATCTTTTCGGTTGAACGCGCGCGGTGGAGGCTGAGCCACCCTGATCACCAGCGGATCCTGCCGTTGCCGCAGGTTGGGCGTCGCCTTCGTGAGACGCGCATGTGTCGCGGGCATGGGCTGTCCCACCTTCCGATCTCCTGTGGTCTCCGCAACAAGAGGCGGAAGTCGACGCGGCATGCGCGGGGGATTTGGTCTCGTCGACAGATTTCATCGCGATGGCTCCTGCTCCAAAGGCATGATGATAGAGGCGTTGCTGCTGCTTGCCCTTCGTGCGCATTCGCTTCACCATCCATGAAGCTAGCCATGTCAAGATGCGGCATCTTTAATCTCGATTAAGCATCAACGACCCTAGGCCCTTTAGTTGGTGCGCTCGGCCAAGTGGCTTCGATGGCTTCGTTGCTTTGCGTATTTGCGGGTTCCGGTGCGCGGCGTAGTTGCCTGGAGCCTGGTGAGGAGACCGATCATCAGCCTGACCGCCACGACCATGGTCCGAAGTGGACGGCTGCGGCCGGCGACGCACGCTCTGCAACTTCGGCTGGAGGCCATTGCTCAACTCAGTCGAACCTACGTCCACGGTCGGCGCTCGAGCCAGCCCATCGCCGTTTCGGGGTCCACGCCGGCGACCTCGATAAGTCGATCTGGGTTCAGTATTCGCAATCGACGATAGTGGAATTGAACGATACCCTCCTTGCGCATCGCGCTGAGCACGCGGTTGACGTGGACGAACGTGAGCCCCGTTGCATCACCGATCTGTTCCTGCGTCAGCGGGAGCGTCATCTCCTCTATATGATTGCCCGGCCATTGTGCGCGGTAGCGCGTGAACAGCTCGAGGAGCAGGTGCGCAACCCGCTCGCGGGCCGACCGCCGTCCGATGCTCGTCAGATGATCGAAGGCGAGGCTGCAATCGCGTGCCAGCGACCGCACCAGCCGCTGGCAGATCTCCGGTTCTGTGCGGGTATGGGCGGTCAGGACAGGGACAGGAATGACGGCTACGGTCACCTCCGTTAAGGCCTGCGCGCCGATCGTCGCGGGCCCTCGTCTTGACGGCAGAATCCCCAGGATCGCGCCCGGCAGCGCGAACTGAACGATCTGCCGTCGACCATCCTCCAACAGCGTATAAACAGCTACCCAGCCATCGAGCAGATTGAAAACCGATTTGCCTGTCCACCCTAGGCTGAACAGGTCGCGGCCGGCTTCGATTTTGCGATCGCCCGTGTGGTAGCCGGGAAGCAGACGATGTTGCTCGGTCGGCAAAGCTCCACCGGCCGACGTGCCTGCCGGCGCGCCGTCCTGCGCCTCCTGGCGCCCGCGACGCCGTATCAACTCATCGCCCCGCGCGCAGCTTCGGCGGCTCGCGTCAGCCAACGACAATTCACGTAACACCAGTCCATTCCGCTCGCGCTCGACGGTTCCCCAATCGTCGCGGCGGAGCGACCGGGCTGTCTTTTCTGTTAAAGACGCTCGATCCAAGCTCACATTACACCTCCCGGGCGCGAAGCCCGTTGCGGCAGCTGCTCACGCAGCCCAACAAATTCTTTGGCAGAAATGTCGCTGATGACCGTTGGCCCGTGCCAAGTCACTCAGTCGGGCGTAGCCGAACTCAGCCATGTCCCCAACGAAGCAGCGGGGTACAGGATGGCCAGGAAGCCCTAGAGGTCGCAAAAGCGCGGGACGGGAGGATCGCTTCCGAGTAAGACGAGCCGCGCAAGATCCTCGCGCGAGGGCAGCAGCGCAGAGGACTCCAGCCGAATGGTCAGGACATCTTGATCCTGTGGTGGCATCGGCAGATAACACATGGCGCACATGCTCTTGCAGCAGCGCACATCATGGAACAGGCAATCACTCTTCTGCGGCGCGGAAACGAGTACCGCCGATACGCTGGCGTCGCTCTGCGGCCTGACTTGGCCGGCATGACCCGCATGAGCCTGCGCCGATGCCCCTTGCGCAAGCAAGGACAGCGTGCAGAACATCAGCAAGGCCAGGATCCTGAGCATTCGCTCGCCCCTATAGGCTTTCCGTTGGCGGCCGCGCCGCAACCGCGCGCGCAGGATGAACCTTATCCCTCTTGCGCTGTTGAAAGAAGCCGACGGCTAATCTCCATCACATTCCAGGAAAACGCGTCTTGATTCAGATCAATCACGCGAACCTATCGGCCACGGAACGGCCCTTCCCTTGAAATCCCGTGCCCTTTCATGGCGTTGGTCGCTGTTCGATCGATGTTTGATCGAGATTAAAGTGCAAATGCCCCGGCCATGATCTCTAAATGCTCTAGGACGTGTCCTGCGGATCGGAAATGCCCACGATAGACCCGACACCGGCAGAACGAACGCGATGGGTCGCGCTGCTCGTCTCGCGCAGCCGGCAGAGAACCCTCCTGTGCCCGTTCTTCGCCAAATGCGATGGCCTGCTCCTGATCGACCCGCTCTCGCCGGCTCGAGAATTTCGACCGAATCGTGAGCGAACCAGCGAATCCACCTGTGAGCTCATCCTCTCAAGCGGAGCCACCAAGCTCGTCTGCGGGTTTATCGGCAGCGCCGAGCGGGAGCGCCTCGCCGCGTCCGGCATCGACATCCGCGTTGGTTCGTGCGCGCGATCGGTGGCAAGCCTGGTGCGCGAATTCAGTGCCTTGCCATCGGTCTCTTCGGTTCGGGGGGATGATGCCTCGCCGGCCGCCGCACCTTCTCGTGGCGCGAGGGGGCTTCGATACGCAACGACGAGCACAGCCTTGAAACCGCGCCGGTCCCGACGGACCGACAGACATTAGGTCGGCCGCCGCCTGCGGCTTCCGCGCGCCGGCGTCGCCGCTTTAACCGAGATTAAAGACTGGCTCGCTGGAGGCGCTCAAACGTTCGCAGGTGAGCAGACGCGCGATTTGCCAAACCGCTCACGGCAGCGGCCCTTCGTTTCCTCGGGAAGGACTATGCCCATCGTCATTTGGCAAGGTCACTAACCCGGCGAGGCCGTGATGCAACCACACACCGACCACCTGAACCAAGAGCCACAGCGGCCGAGCCGCTTCAGCGCGGCGAACATTGCACTCTACGGCTTTCTGGCGATCGCCGCATTCTACCTGATCACGGAACATAGCGCGCATCTTCTGGGCTGGCTGCCCTTTCTTCTCATCCTTGCATGCCCGCTCCTGCATGTGTTCATGCACGGCAAACACGGCGGGCATGGCGGTGACCAAAATACCCCGACGTCGCCACCTGGCCAATCCCCGCACCAGCATTGATGATCTCAGCGGAGCGCCCCGATGCACGACAGTATTCCAGCCTACGGTCTCTGGTCCCTCGTTGTTCTGAACTCGATCGTCTTCATTTTCTTCGCGTTCAGCTTCTTCAAGCCGGCGACGCCGCGGGACTGGCGCTCCTTTGGCGCCTTCAGCGCCTTCATCATCGCGCTCTTCACCGAGATGTACGGCTTTCCCCTGACGATCTATCTGCTCTCCGGCTGGCTGCAGTCGCGCTATCCCGGCGTCGACTGGTTCTCGCATGACGCCGGCCACCTGCTCGAAGAGCTGTTCGGCTGGCGCGCTAATCCCCACTTCGGTCCCTTCCATATCCTGAGCTTCGTCTTTATCGGCGGCGGCTTCATCCTGATCTCCGCCGGATGGAAGCCGCTGTATCAGGCGCAACGGCAGCACAAGCTGGCAACGACAGGCATCTACGCGCGGATCCGGCATCCGCAATATGTCGGCTTCGTCCTGGTTATGTTCGGCTTTCTGCTGCAGTGGCCGACGCTGCTGACGCTCGCGATGTTCCCTGTCCTGGTCTTCATGTATTGGCGACTTTCCAAGCACGAAGAACGCGAATCTGTCGCCGAATTTGGCGACGCCTATGCGCGCTATATGCGAGAAGTTCCGGCGTTCATTCCGCGTCTCTCGGCGCAGCGCGCCGATGCGAGAGGATGAGCGCAATTGTCGAACCGATAATCGACTCAACCATTTATGACTTCAGCGCTGCGTCTGTTCAATCCACGTTAAAGTCTGCTGCCCGTCCACGCGCATTCTAGTCCGGGTTTGCGTCAAATCGACTGAGAAAGCGCGGCCATGGATGCCCTTGTTTTCAAATCTCTTCGTCGTCTTATCAAAACCGGAAGTCTCACGATAACGACAGCCAATGGTATCGCCCGAACATTCGGTGACGGCTGCGGCTTCGCGGTTGCGATACGGTTCAGATCTGCCACGGCGCAGCGACGGGTCCTGCTCGATCCGGAACTGCACCTTGGCGAGGCCTTCGTCGACGGCGACCTCCTTGTCGAGCAGGGCACCATCACGCAGCTGCTCGAGTTGCTCTTGTCCCAGGATCGCACCGGCGCCCCGCCGATCGCGACAAAAATGCTGTCCGGCCTGCGCTTCGCCCTTCGGCGGCTGGCGCAAAAAAACGACCGCAAGCGATCCAGGCGAAACGTCGCCCATCACTATGACCTCAGCGGGAAGCTTTACAAAATCTTTCTCGACAGCGACATGCAATATAGTTGCGCCTACTTCGAAAACGCAGACATGTCCCTGGAAGAGGCGCAGCAGGCCAAGAAGCGCCATATCGCAGCAAAGCTGCGAGCCCGTCACAATGCGCGCATTCTTGACATTGGCTGCGGCTGGGGAGGTTTGGCACTCTACCTCGCTGACACGTTCAACGCCCGCGTCACCGGAATCACCCTCTCGGCCGAGCAGCTCGAATTCGCCAAGGCCCGCGCCGCTGCTGCTCTAGATCCGGGACGTCTCGACTTTCGGTCGCAGGACTACAGGGACGTGACCGAACGCTTCGATCGCATCGTCTCCGTGGGCATGTTCGAACATGTCGGCGTGAACAACTATGACGCCTTCTTCCGAAAATGCCGCGATTTGCTGGATGAGGATGGCGTGCTTCTGCTTCACTCGATCGGCCGCTCTGATGCGCCGGGCTACACCAACCCCTGGATCGCGAAGTATATCTTTCCAGGTGGATACATCCCGGCGCTTTCCGAGGTGCTGCCGGCGATCGAGCGGGCGGGCCTCGTCGTCACCGACATTGAAATCCTCCGCCTGCATTATGCGGAAACGCTCAGACACTGGCGCGAGCGATTTCTCGCCCGCCGCACTGAAGTGGTCGACCTGTTTGATGAGCGCTTCGCCCGCTTGTGGGAGTATTATCTCGGCGTCTCCGAACTCGCCTTTCGCTATCAAGGCATGATGGTGTTCCAGATACAGATCGCCAGACGGCAGAACGCCGTACCGCTCACCCGCAACTATATTCAGCAGGAAGAACACCGCTTGCAGGGCGTCATGATCGACCAGCCGGAATGCGAACGGATAGAGGAGGCCGCCTTCGCGGCGGTCAGCTGAAAAGCCGTGCCGCCGCAATGAGCCGGTCGCGTGCGCTCGCCAATCAGAGGGTCATTCTTGCGCCGACCGGCCGCTCATAATCCGAGCCAGTCGCACAACCCGCGCGGAATGCGACGGCTGAGGAGGAAAGCTGCGGTGATCGAGAAAACAGTGATGGCGCCGAAATGCCACAGCAGGACCATCGCTCCCGTGTCCAGGCTGTGAAACAGGTTCAACATGGTTGCGGGCAGGGAAAAGGCCGACAGAGCGGCAATCGCGATGATCGGTCCTCGCCACACAATGAGGCCGACCCGGCTGACGCCAACGAGGGCGAAGAAAACCGGCACGCCGACTGCCCCGATGATCAGCGGGCATTGCGGGCTGGTCTCGAAGGCCCAGGCACGCCAACCCTCACGGAAGAGGTCGACGGCAATGCTTGCTGACTCCGAGACGAGCCATAGCCCGCAAGCAACCAGCGGAACCAGAAGCCAGAGCCACGATCGGCCTGGGGTGCCCAGTATGAGCACCGTTACGAGACCTGTGACAAAGATCATCGCGGAGGTCGCGATAGAGGCGACGAACATCGCATCCGCCAATCGGGAGGCGAGATCGGCACGAAAAGGCTGCGCAAGTGCGAGCGGGGGCAAGACGATCGCGAGAACGGCAGCCATCGAGAGCCGATGGGTGCGGATCCGCCTTTCGATTTGCCAAGGCCGTAGGTCGGCGACAAGCCTTTCGATCAACCGTTCCGTTCGAAGTCGGTGCCATGTCATGGTCAGCCTCCAGACGAGGGCCTACCCATATCTTTCGTAATCAAGCAGCACTTTGTTACTAACGCGCTCTTGAGATCTCAGTCCGGACGAATCCGAATGGCGGCGGCGATCGCGCGCTGGCGTCGCTTGTGCCCGGTCTATTGAACGTGAGCGCTTGAGAAGGTCACCGACACTGGGCGCGAACGTGCCGGAACGATAACCGTGACGGCGATTTCATACCGATCGTTGCCCGGAAGGGTGATAAATCCCCCGTAGGTGACGGTGTTCTCTATCCTCATGGGATCGAGCTCTACGGTTTGTTGGCCGACATGACCAAGGCCGCCGATCGTCGCGGATACCCGCGCATTCTCGATGCGCGCAGCCGTTTGCGCATCGAACACCGCCACGACGATGTGTTGCTGATGGCGTCCCGTTCCGGCGCCGCCGTGCATCGTGCTTTCCGAGTGAGCGGTTGGATGTCCTCGAACGACCGCCGCCGGCACGAGGCCAAGATAGACCGCCAGGCCATCCGCTTGGCGATAGCCATCATCAGCGACCGCCGTGCCGATCGCCAACATCATTGCGACGATGACGCCACCAGCGCGCCGCAGCCACGCCCGCACAACCATCTGATCTGCTCCGATCACACTCACATCGCAAACTCGCGGCGGTCCAGAATCGCGGCGTCGGGACCCACAGTCCGACCTATTGGCCGCGTTTCCGCAACCACTCGCGCATCCGATCGATTTCGGCCTGCTGGCCCGCGATCATCTGCTCAGCCATGGCCTTTACCGGCTCGTCGGATCCGAACTGAAGAACCGCCCGCGCCATGTCGATCGCGGCCTGATGGTGCGGGATCATTCCCTTTACGAAAGCCACGTCCGGGTCTTTCGCCTGCATCGCTTCCATCATCGGCATGTGCATGCCCATCATCGCCCGCATGTAGGCCTGCGAGGCCGACGGTAACGCCGCCAGGCATGCCGACATGTGCTCGCCCATCATGCCTTTCATCATCCCCATCATCGCTGCGCATTGCTGCTGTGGCACCATTGCGGCGGGCGGTGAGGCCGGGGCACCCGCATCACCGTCGTGATGCGCGTCATGCTGCGCAAGGGCGAGCGTCGGCGCGAACAGGACCGCGAATGCGAGCATCGCTTTCAACTTGAATTGCATGAACAGGCCCTCCTCATATCGTTCGTTGTGCTGTTGCGGCCGCGCAACGCCAGGTGTCATTTACCGCTGAAGCGCTGGATAGCCCGCCACCTACTTTTCAATCCTTGAAGTACGGTAGAACGCGCCACCATGGCTGAACTTAACTTCGATCAAGGATCGATCAGCTTCGGCCCTCGACAGATGAGTCCAGTTACTCAACTGAGACAAGGTGTGGGACGCGCTCGCGCGGTCCTGCGCGTACTATGTCGAGCGGACATCAGGCGACCGAGGCGGGGCTGTCATTTGGCGCGTTGCGAGTGGGGCACGAACATAGGTGAAGAGCTGGTGACGAATGACCTTTCGCCGATTCGAGGCCGGAAGAACGGCGCTTATCACGGCCCGGAAGCAGCTTCTTTGCTCCCGTTATTCTCCGGACGCCTGGAGATCTGACAATGCGCATTGTCGTTGCACTTGGAGGGAATGCGCTGCTGCAGCGGGGACAGCCTATGAGTGCCGATGCTCAGCGCGCCAATGTGCGAAAGGCCGCCCTGGCGCTCACCGATCTCGCAAGCAGCCACGACATTGTCGTCGCTCATGGAAGTGGCCCGCAAGTGGGATTGCTCGCCCTGCAAGCCGCCGCATTGAAGGAGGTTCCGCCCTACCCCCTCGACGTCATCAGCGCTGAAAGCATCGGCATGATCGGCTACATGATCGAGCAGGAGCTCGCCAACGCCCTTCCGCCGGCGACCCGGCTGGCGACCTTGCTCACACACATCGAGGTAGAGCACGACGATCCCGCGTTCGGCCGGCCCGAGAAGCCGATCGGTCCGATTTATGCGGCCCAGGAGGCCGAACGAGCCCGCGCCGAGCATGGCTGGCCCATGGTTGAAGAGACGCCAGGCCGCTGGCGACGCGTTGTCCCTTCCCCGTTGCCGAAGCGGATCGTTCAGATCGAGGTCATCCGCATGCTGGTCACGGCCAAGGTCGTCACCATCTGCGTCGGCGGCGGCGGCATTCCAGTCATCCGCAAGCCCTCCGGCGACCTTCAGGGCGTCGAGGCCGTCATCGACAAGGATCGCGCTGCCGGACTGCTGGCCGCCGACCTCGCCGCCGATGCATTTCTGATGCTGACGGATGTCGATGCCGTTTATCTCGACTGGGGCACGGCTCAACAACGTCCCGTGCGACGTGCGCGACCCGATGAACTTTCGGCCCACCAGTTCCCACCCGGCTCCATGGGGCCGAAGGTGGAGGCCGCCTGCCAGTTCGCCGTGACGCCCGGCCGGATCGCGGGCATTGGACGCCTGGAAGACGCCCGGAAGATCCTCGAGGGCAAAGCCGGGACAACCATCACACTCGGATAGACGCCTTCGCTTCCCCTTCCTTCGAGATCCTGCCAGAGGCTTCGTCGGGCGCACCGAGGCGACGGACACGCTGAACTTGATCTGGATTAAAGATTTCAGGGCGTGTGGCGGCGAGGTTCGTGACAAGGACGTTGTCGCTCCAAGTTATGATCAGTGCGGCAGAGACACCTATTGCTCGCCATGGCCACGCTCTGGCCAGGCCATCTGACGGACGAGGACGAATGAGCTCACCGCATTCCCATCACGATCACCACGACCATCAGCAGCACACTAGTGCAAAATCCGGATCCGACGCCGGTCACGGCGGCGCCAAAATCGTTGCGGCTGCCGGGTCCAGCCATTCGGACCATGCTGGTCACGACCACGGAGCCATGGTCGCAGATTTCCGCCGTCGATTCTGGGTCACCCTGATCCTGACGCCTCCGGTGCTGGTGCTTTCGCCGATGATCCGGGATTGGCTCGGTCTCACGGATGTCCTGTCCTTCCCAGGTGACGGGCTGGTCCTCTTCGCGCTGTCGACCATCGCCTATCTCTACGGCGGCTGGCCGTTCTTAACCGGCTTCTTCTCCGAGCTCCGCAAGGGACAGCCCGGGATGATGACGCTCATCGCGATGGCGATCTCGGCGGCGTATTTCTTCTCGGCGGCGGTCACATTCGGTTTCCCGGGCGAGGCGTTCTACTGGGAGCTCGTCACGCTTATCGCCATCATGCTGCTCGGCCATTGGGTCGAGATGCGCTCGGTGATGGGTGCGTCGCGCGCATTGGAGGAGCTAGTCCGGCTGTTGCCTGACCACGCCACACGCATCGATCCCGACGGCACGACGCACGATGTATCGATCACGGATTTGAAGCCGGGTGACCGCGTCATCGTCCGCCCGGGCGCCAAGGTGCCGGTTGACGGAGAAATCGTCGAGGGATCGTCAGGCTTCAACGAAGCCATGCTGACGGGCGAATCGCGTCCCGTCACCAAGACGGTCGGTGCAACGGCGATCGGCGGGGCGATCAACGGCGCCAACGCCGTGACCATCAAAGTGACCAAGACAGGTGACGCGACCTATCTCGCCCAGGTCATCGATCTGGTGAAAAAAGCCCAGGCGACGCGTTCGCGGACACAGGATATCGCCAACAGGGCGGCCGCCTGGCTGACCTACATTGCCCTGGTCGTCGGCTTCGGAACGCTGTTCGTCTGGTGGCTTTGGCTCGGCGCGCCGCTTGAGTTCGCACTGGAACGCATGGTCACCGTGATGGTCGTGGCTTGCCCGCATGCCCTTGGGCTTGCCGTGCCGCTGGTGGTCGCCGTCAGCACATCGCTGAGCGCCAGCAACGGCCTACTCATCCGCGACCGCGCCGCGTTCGAGCGGGCACGCAATCTCGACGCTGTCGTGCTGGACAAGACCGGCACGCTGACGGAAGGCCGCTTCGGGGTTAGCGACATTGTCCTACTTGCTGATGGGGACGAGAACACGGAACTCACATTTGCCGCGGCAGCGGAAAATCAATCGGAACACCCTATCGCTCACGGCATCGTCGCCGAGGCCAAGCGCAGGAACCTGACCATTCCCAAGGCCAGCGAGGTGAGCAACATCACAGGCGAAGGCATTGTCGCGAAAGTCGATGGCCAAGACATCCGTATCGTCAGCCCCGGCCATCTCGCCCGGCAGGGCAAGCCCGTCACGCACGACAAGCTCAAGCAACTCGAAGCTCAGGGCAAGACGGTGGTAGCGCTGCTGAGGGATGGCGCACCGCGGGCACTCTTCGCACTCGCCGACATCGTCCGGCCGGAATCCAAGGACGCGATCTCCGAGCTGACGCGGCTTGGCATCAAGCCGGTTATGTTGACGGGCGATGCGAAGGGCGTCGCCGAGAGCGTCTCGAAGGAACTTGGCATCGCGGAGTATTTCGCAGAGGTGCTGCCCGACCAGAAGTCCGACAAGATCAAGGAACTGCAGGCCCGCGGGCTCTCGGTTGCGATGGTCGGTGATGGCGTCAATGATGCGCCAGCGCTGGTTCAGGCGGACCTCGGCGTCGCCATCGGTGCCGGCACGGATGTTGCGGTCGAGTCCGCGGATGTCGTGCTCGTGAAGAGCGATCCGCGCGACGTCGCGGCCATTCTGGGACTGTCCCGCGCCACCTACCGCAAGATGGTGCAGAACCTCATCTGGGCGACGGGTTACAACACCGTGGCGATTCCGATGGCCGCCGGGATTACCTTCGGCACCGGCTTCCTGATGACGCCGGCCGTCGCTGCGGTCTTCATGTCCGCCAGCACCATCATTGTCGCCATCAATGCGCAGTTCCTGCGCTTTTACCGCAGGCAAGGATAATGGGCTTCTGCAAACCGGCCATCCGAAAAGGATGGCCGGGGCTGTTAATCCTCCATCGGACGCAACCGAAAGGGGACAGACCAAGGTCTGGGTCCTGAGAAGCTGGCGCGAAGAACCGGCGGCGCTGCGGCGCCCGACCGTGAACCCTAATGGTCCGTCGAGGACAAGATGCTCAGCGCGGCGTGAGATCAGGAGCGCGTGCGGCACGCGCCATGTGTGAGGAGTTTCCGATGCCAGTCACTATCCCTGCGGAACGCCAGCAAGGCGCGCCACTGGCCCAATCCGGGACGGCGGCTCTTCCTGCATTGCTCTCCCCGCGCGCCGACATGCGCGATCCGGCGCCGTCCAGCCAAGCTGCGAGCACGCTGTTCGACCCCGCCGGGATATGGGCTTATCCGATCGACGCCTGGCAGCGCTCGGTCCTGTTTTGGGACGTGCTGAGAAAGCGGGCCAACACCATGCTGGAGCACGAGGAAGCCGGCATGCCGCCGGTGCTCACCTTCCAGTACGAAATGCTGCTGGATGCGAGGCGATTCGAACGCCCAGCGAATTATGCGCTCCTCCGGATCACGACCGCCGACACCGAGCACGCGGACGCATGCGTCGACGATTCCAAGCCCCCTGTCATCATCATGGATCCGCGCGCCGGACACGGGCCGGGCATCGGCGGCTTCAAGCGCGAATCCGAAATCGGCATGGCTCTGCACGAAGGGTTTCCGGTCTACTTCGTCAGCTTCTTTCCGGCGCCGAGCCCGCATCAAAGGCTCATCGATGTCCTCCATGCGATGCACCACTTTGTCGACGAGGTGATCGCGCGACATCCCGGCAAGAAGCCCGTGCTGTACGGAAATTGCCAGGCTGGGTGGGCCGCCATGCTGGTCGCTATTCATTGCCGAGCGCCAGTCGGCCCGATCGTCCTCAACGGCTCGCCCCTCTCCTATTGGGCAGGCGAGTCCGGGGCGAATCCCATGCGGCTCGCCGGCGGCCTGCTCGGCGGGAGCTGGCTCACGCACTTCGTTGGCGATCTTGGGGATGGCCGCTTTGACGGCGCCTGGCTCGTCCAGAACTTTGAAACACTCAAACCCGAGGCGGCGATCTGGGACAAATACGCAAGTCTCTACCTAGACGTCGATCATGAAGAGAAGCGGTTCCTCGAATTCGAGCGCTGGTGGAACGCGTGGTATAGCTTCAGCCGACAAGAGATGGTCGAGATCGTCGATCATCTCTTTATTGGCAACGAGCTTGAGCAGGGCACGCTTGAGCTCGGTGACGCGGTGAGGATCGATCTGCGTAGTCTGAAGAGCCCGCTGGTGATCTTTGCCTCCTACGGCGACAACATCACGCCGCCCCATCAGGCTCTGGCCTGGCTTAAGGCCGTCTACAAGACCACAGATGCTTTGAAGGAGGCAGGCCAGAGAATTGTCTTCATGACCGATCCCCGCGTGGGGCATCTAGGTATCTTCGTTTCAGCGTCGGTCGCGCGTTTGGAACACCGCGCCATCCTGGAGAGCCTCGATGACGTCGTGAACCTTCCGCCCGGCCTCTACGAGATGAAGATCTCCAACCCGACCAACGATCCTGACTGTCGCAAACCGCAATACAGCGTTTCCTTCGAAGAGCGGCGCGTCGAAGACTTGGCCTTCGACAATCCGCGGAAAGCCTTTGAACGCGTGCGACAATTGTCGCAGGCGAACGAGACGCTCTACAGCAACTTCGTCAGCCCGTGGGTTCAGGCCATGACCACGCCGTGGTCGGCCGAGGTGCTGCGATGGCTTCATCCGATGCGGACCAGCCGTTATATGCTCTCCGAAAAGTTTTCACCGTGGATGCATGTGATCGCAAGGCTTGCCGACGAAGTTCGCGCGAAGCGGCTTCCCGCGGCCATGGACAATCCCATGCGTGCTGCGGAGCGTACCTTGAGCGAACAGATGCAAGCAGCCATCGAGATGGCCCGCGAGACGCGGGACAGCGCACAGGAGCGGGCTTTTCGTGGGCTCTACGACTACTAGGTCTTGGGTCCGGCAGTTCGATAAATCGGATCGATGTTGAATCGATGTGGCTCTGATGTCCCGCCTTTGCAGGTATGCTCATCGGACACGTCCTTTCGTAGGGTCGGGACCACCGCCAGCAAAGGGCGGCATTCCACAACAGCCTGGCCAGGACGACGCGCGACGGCTCTCGCGTCAGCGAAGCGGACTCGCTATGGCTCTGATTGCTTTGAGGTCTGACCCGAAGCGGGCGATCGCGTCTTTGTTCCTCTCAAGCTCGCCATAGGAGAGGTAGGCGAAATCCAGATCGGCGATCCGGCTGAACGCCGGCCGGCGGAGCTGGGCACGGACGTCTGCCTCACGCGCGTCCGGCGCGACCAGGAACAGACCTGCGGTCGCGTGCAGGTCGCCGCCCGACAATGCCAAGTCAAGCATGCGGACGATTCCCGAGTAGATCGATGTCGAGTGTTCGACCTCGAAGGCGGCCGCGACGCCTCCGCCTTTGGAGAGCCACAGCACGTCGATCAGCCGGATCGAGTCCGCGCCAGGCGAAGTTGCGATGGCATCGGGTAACCGCTCTAGGCACCCTTGGCCTAAGGGAACGCCCTGATGAAGCCGGCCGCGATCGTTGGCGGCGATCCACACGTCATGGCCAAGCGCAAGACCGAGATCGCGCAACCATGCCTGAATCTCCGCATGGGTGCGATCGGTCTCGCCCTGCGCTGCCACCGCCTTGTCGAGGCGGCTTGCCTCAGCGCGCGCCTGCTCCAGCTGGCCCAGCCAGTCGCGGGCGGCAGAGCCCTCTTGATCGAGCGGCGGGGCGGGGTAACGCCCCGAGCCGACGTCGAACAAGAATCCGCCGATCGCGCCTAGGTCATTGGATAGAAGGTCGCGGTAGCAGTCGTTGAGATCGAGGATACCGGCGCGCATCGCCAGGAAGTGGTCCCATGAACCGAGCTTTACCTTGGCGCCGCTCACGGCGTTGTAGCCGTTGACGATGGCAGTGTTGAACGGCGGGATCAGGGTCGGATGCAGGAAGTAGAGAAGATTGGCGGCGGCAGGTCCCAATCCCTTGATCTTGCGCTGATCGATCGCCCGGATGTGACCTATGACCTCCTCGGCGGTGTCGCAACATGAGCAGTTGTCGAGCAATCGTCCGAACGCGCGTTGGTTTTCTGGACTTTCGTAGATGTCGGGGATGCGCAGCTTCGGCTTCCACAGCCAGGCATGGTCCGCACCTTTGAATATCTGGCGTTGCTCGGCGATCGAATGAACTACCGTTTCGAGCGACGAACCTCGATAGGCGACGCCGAAACGACCTGCTTCGATTTCGGCGACCACCACCTGCAGACCGCGCCGTATCGAGCGGAAGTTCTTCAGTCGCTCGTCCCACAAGAACCACGAGCGGTAGGTTGCGCCTGGGTCATCGCGCCAGCGTCGGATCAGCTCGCGCAACAGGTCGGCGTGAGGTACGGGAACAGACGATAACAAGGCTTCGGACATGGTGTCGGACGCTCTTCCCCGGTCAGGCTAGCGCCAGACATCGATTCTTGTACCTAGCATGGCTGATCGTCGTCTGGAGCACGAACAAACGACGATGTCGGCTAAAAGCTTGATGCGGATTAAAGACTTCGTTGAATCCCAAGTCTAGCTCGAAGCTTCGGTCGCTCGTCAAGCCCTTGGCGCCCCGCTGGTCGGCTCGCGCGCGACGTCTCGTCGAAGGGCGTGGATGAAATGGTGTCGAACGCTTTGCAGCTCAATTGGCTGTTCGCCCACCTAGAAATTGCAAGAGCCGCGTCAGGCGCAGAGCGCGACCGGTGTTCTCATACAAGATCGGCTCTGTGCCATGGCTGCAACTGAACCGGAGAGCCTCGGTTGGCGCGGGCTTTCGGCGGTGCTGGTGGCAATGTTCGCGATCACGGTCGGCTATGGCGTCGCTCTGCCGATCTTGCCTTTCCTGATCGAGCAGATCGCCGGCGCGAGCACGCCACAGGCCTTGTCATGGCATACGGGGCTACTGACGGGCGCGTACATCATCGCGATCTTCATCGGCGCTCCGATCTGGGGACGGATTTCCGATCGGTGCGGGCGCAAGCCGATCATCCTGGTCGGCCTTCTGGGTTTCGCGGTGACCACCGGATTCTTTGCCGTCACGGAAAGTCTCCCGCTTCTCTATCTCGGCCGCTTTCTCGGCGGCTTATTCGCCGCCGCTATCACACCTGTCGCCTATGCGCTCATCGGCGACTATGCGCCGTCGAAAGAATGGCGCGCCCATCGCTTCGCGCTGATCAATATAGCGGGCACCGCCGGCTTCTTCATCGGGCCTCTGCTCGGTGGGCTGGCGATGCGTGTCGCTGGCAGAGTCTGGATTTTCTCACCCGATCGCTCTCTTGCGATGCCGCTGCTCTCGGCGACAGGGCTGGCCGTGATCGCAGCCGTGTCGGTGGTGATCCTGCTTCCCTCGGGCTCGCGCCGCGACAACGTCGATGTGACGCCCGACACCGCGCAGATCGAACGGCCCGCCATGCTGCGGCTCCTCGCGATCGCGCTGGTGACGGCCCTCGCAATTGGCGTCTTCGAAGTCGGACTGGCGCTGCGCGGCAAGGACCTTGGTCTCGACGCTGCGCATATCGGCATCATGTTTGCCGAGTGCAGCCTGGTGATGGCGGTCGTGCAAGCCTTGGTATTCTCGCCTCTCATCAAGCCAGAGTTCACGCGCTGGTTCATTGCGCCTGGTTTGGCGACGCTTGCCATCGGGCTGGTCGTCGTTTCGGTCGTTAACACGTCTGTTTTGATGTCGGTTGCAGTCGCACTGGTGGCAGCGAGCGCCGGCCTGCTGTCGCCGGTCGCCACCTACTGGTCTTCCTTTGGCATTCCGACAAGCCAGGGCGCACAGCTCGGTCGCATGACTGCCGCTGCCAGTCTCGGCCAGGCCCTGGGATCGGTCGCAGGCGGCGCGCTGTTCAATTTGCCGGTCCTGCCCGATGCGAGCTTTCTCCTCGCTGCATTGCTCATCCTGGCCACACTGTTGGCCTGCATACGTCTGCCCCGCCTTCTCATGCCGGAACCGACAGCAAGTCGCTAGCTGCCGTCGAGTCCCATGCGGACAAGCCTCGACCCGCGCGTCGCACCCTCGAGGCCGATCGTCACGACGGGCGCGCGAGCATAGCTTTGAAGCGGTAAAGAGCAACCGACACGAACCCCGCGCCGAGCCCTGCCATGACCAGAAGATCGCGCCAGACGACATCACCGCCAGCACCCCGGTAAAGTACCGCTTGAGCGAAGCGCACGAAATGCGTGGACGGCGAAAGGTCCATAATCAGCTGCAGGGCGCGCGGCATGCTCTCGAACGGCGTGAAGGAGCCGGACAGCAGGAACATGAGCACGAAGACCGGGATGGAGAGCAGCGCGAATTGCGGCATGGAGTTCGCGACGGTGGCGAGGAGGATGCCGAGCGACGTCACAGCGAAGAGATAGATGGCCGTTCCGGCAAGAAACAGCTCGATCGAGCCGACGATCTGTGTGCGCAGGACAACCTCGACCACGACGTGAAGCGAGAACGCGGCTGCCAGCAATATGACCAGCCCGTTTGCCCAGATCTTGCCGGCGATGATCTCACTGGCGCTCACCGGCATAACCAGAAGATGCTCGATTGTGCCATGCTCCCGTTCCCGCATCACCGCGGCGCCGACCAGAATGATGGCGAGGATGGTGACATTGTTGATGACGCCCATGCTGGCCGTGAAGCTGATGGCTTCGAGGTTCGGGTTGAACATCGCGCGGATCACCGGCTTGACCGGGGCGAGCGTCTCGACGGGGGCCTGCTTGAGGAAGCGTGTTGTCTCCTGCGCGACGATCTCCTGGATATAGGCGGTGCCGACGCCGGCCTGTGAGATGCTGGTGGCATCGACATTGACCTGAACGGTCGGGTTGCGTCCGGCGAGAAAATCGGCTTCCAGACCATGCGGAATGTCGAGAACGAACGTGAAAGCGCCCTTGTCCATCAAGCCGTCGAGGCTCGAGCGGTCGATCTCGACCGCCGGCCGAAAATAGGGAGGCCGCAGCGCGTCCTTGATCCGGCCCGAGAGGGTCGAGCGATCGCCGTCGATGACGGCCACCTTGGCGTCATTGACGTCGGTTCGCATCGCTGTCGCTTCGGAATAGACAGCGAAGGTGAAGACGTAGCCGATGAGCACCACCATCACGACATCGCGCGACAGACTGGCGAATTCCTTGACGCCGAGACGGAAGGCGTTTTCGATCCAGCGCCGCATCGCTACGCCCCCTGCTTGCGGATCAAGAGCCGCGCCAGCAGCAGGAATCCAAGCGCGAACGCCGCCAGCACCAGAAGCTCGCGGGCGAACGCTGGCGTGTCGAGGCCCTTGGCGAACACGCCGAGGCTGATGGTCTGGAACCAAAGCGGCGGGAAGGAGAGGCCCATGATGCGGCCCGGCCCCTCGAGCGAGGAGGCCGGGATCAGGAAGCCCGAATAATGCGCTGCGGTCATCGCCGTCAGGATCGCGGTGCCGAAGATCGCGGCGACCTGGGTCGAGACGAAGGCGGACACGAGAAGCCCGAATGCCGTCGCGGCGTAGACATAGACCAGGGCCGCGAGCGAGAGCGCCAGCAGCGAGCCCTTCGGCACGACGCCCAGCACGCCACCGGCGAAAGCCAGCAGGCTGAGATAGCTCAGGACGCCGATCACAACATAAGGGAGCTGCTTGCCGAGCAGATACTCGCCGACCGTCGCCGGCGACGCATAGACATTCGCGATCGACCCCATCTCCTTCTCCCGCACGACCCCGAGGGCGGTCAGCATCGCCGGGAAGATGATGAGCAGCAGCATGATCGATCCCGGCGTGATCGCGAAGACGGAACGGAAATCCTGATTGTAACGAAAGCGCGGCTCCACCCGCAGCGTCTCGGCTGGCAGTCCGTTGCCGCGATTGGCGGCGCGCGCCAGCTCGCCAGCGTAGGTCTGAAGCGTTCCAAGAATGTAGGCGCGCGCGGTCTCGGCGGGGAAGGTATTGCCGCCGTCGAGCCAGAAGCCGACCTCGGGCCTGTGGCCCTGCAAAAGGTCGCGGCCGAAGCCGGGTGGGACGTCGATGGCGAATTTCAGCTCGCCGGCGCGCAGTCGCCGGTCGATCTCGACATCGTCGTTCAGACGTGCCTGCTCGACGAAGTACCGCGAGTTCGAGAACTGGTCGAGAAACGCCCGGCTTTCCAAAGATTGGTCACGGTCGAGCGCCGCGTAACGCAAACCTTCGATATCAAACGATATCCCGTAGCCGAACGCCGCCATCAGCAGCAGCGGACCGATCAGCGCGAAGGCCAGCCGGATGCGATCCCGGCTGAGCTCGAGCGCCTCCCGGCGTGCAAACGTCCAGATCCGCTTCATCGAAGCAAGGCGCGGCGTTTGCGCCACCTCGGCATTGCTATTCAGCCTCACTAAGGTCGGCTCGACCACGCCAACCGCTTCATCATTCACGGACGGCTCGCCAGCACCCGTACCCGCCGCATCTTCCAAATAGGCGACGAAGGCATCCTCCAGGCTTGCGGCCTCACGTGCGGCCTGGAGCTCACGTGGCGCGCCGACCGCCAGCACGCGGCCCGCATGCATGAGAGAGACGCGGTCGCAGCGCTCGGCCTCGTTCATGAAATGCGTCGAGATGAAGATCGTCACCCCGTCGCGGCGCGACATCTCGAGCAGAAGGCTCCAGAAGCGGTCGCGAGCCGCCGGATCGACGCCCGAGGTGGGCTCGTCCAGGATCAGGACGTCCGGCCGGTGCAGGCATGCCGCCGCCAGTTGAAGGCGTTGGCGCATGCCCAAGGGCAAGGCGTCCGGCAGCGTCTCGGCGACCTTGCCGAGCTCGAAGCGTGACAAGGCCTCATCCACCCGCTCACGCAGCACCTTGCCGCCGATGCCGCACAGTCGTCCGTGCAGCTCGAGATTGCCGCGCACGGTCAGCTCTTCGTAAAGCGAAAAAGATTGCGAGACGTAGCCGATCCGCGTCCTCGTCGAGATGTCGCGCGCATCGACCGCCTTGCCCAGGAGCTCGGCATGACCTTCGGTCGCCGGAAGCAGCCCGGTCAACATCTTCATCGTCGTCGTCTTGCCGCAGCCATTGGAGCCGAGGAAGCCGAAGATCTCGCCGCGCTCGATGCGAAAGCTGACATGATCGACCGCGGTGAAATCGCCAAAGCGCATGGTCAGGCCTTCGGCCACGATGGCCGGCGGTCCGCCGTCGGGTTCGAGATGCGGCACGGACGGCGCCGCGCGCGCCCCGCGCCGTTCCGGACGCTGTAGCTCGATATAGGCCTGTTCGAGAGTGGTGGCGCCGGCGCGCGCAAGCAGTTCTGCCTGGCTCCCGTCCGCAATGATCGCGCCATCGTCGATTGCCACGATGCGATCAAAGGCGCCAGCCTCCTCCATGTACGCGGTCGCCACGATCACCGTCATGGTCGGCCTCTCGGCCTGGATACGTCCGATCAACGTCCAGAACTGGCGGCGGGACAACGGGTCGATGCCGGTCGTCGGTTCGTCCAGAATGAGGAGATCGGGATCATGAACCAGCGCGCAACACAGCCCGAGCTTCTGCTTCATCCCGCCGGAGAGCTTTCCCGCCGGGCGATCGGCGAACGGAAACAGCCCGGTGACCCGCATGAGCTCGTCGATGCGCCGACGCCGACTATCGTCCGGCTGGCTGTACAGCCGGGCGAAGAAGTCGATGTTCTCGTAGACCGACAAGGTCGGGTAGAGATTGCGTCCGAGCCCTTGCGGCATATAGGCGATGCGGGGCGCGGCCTCGCGGCGGTGCGCCGCCGAAGCCATGTCGCCGCCCAGCACATTGACCGAACCGCGCTGAATGCGGCGAACCCCCGCGATCAAGCCGAGCAAGGTCGACTTGCCGACCCCGTCCGGCCCGACGATGGCGAGCTTGCACCCTCGCGGAATGGTCAGAGCCAGACTGCGAAGAGCGATCACCTTTCCATAGGCATGTTGGACGCCCGACAGGCTGACGGCTGTGGCGGGCTCAGCCTCCATCGGGCAGCCTCGGCGCAAGTTCGGTTGGCCAAAGCGCGTCTGGGGTCACCGGAACATAGGCGTTGCCGGTCATCCCCGCCTTGACATAGCCCCGCTCGGAGGCGACCAGCGCCGGGTCGAGATGCAGCTTGACGCGATACATCAGCTTCTCGCGCTCATTCGCCGTCTCGACGAATTTCGGTGTGAACTGCGCGTCGGCCGAAACGAACGACACGATCGCCGGCAAGATGTAGCCGCCCGGGCCGTCCAGCAGGAGGCGCGCCTGCGCGCCAACCGCCACACGACCGGCCGAGGCCGTCGGAAGATAGATCGTCATATGGGCGTCCGAGAGGTCGAAGACCGTCAATATGCGCCCCCCGGCGCCGACGACCTCGCCGGTTCGGGCGAGACGGTACTCGACGCGACCGGATACCGGGGCCTTCAACGCCATGTCGGCAATGGCGGCTTCGATCTGGCTGACCTGCGCCTCGGCAACCTCCACCGAGGCCTTGGCGTCCTCGACGGCGGCTTTAGCGGTCTGCAGAGACGCTCTTGAAATGTCGCGTTGCGCCGTGCGGCGATCGAGCTCGGCCTGGGTCGAAGTGTTCGTTCGCATGAGGTCGACGACACGCTGGAGTTCGATTTGCGCAAGATTGAGTTCAGCCTCGCGCAGGGCAACACTCGCTTGCGCGCTGGCGACGCTCTGATGGCTGCGATGGACGGCGGCGCGCGCGGCCGTCAACTGGGCCTGGATCTCGCTCGTATCGAGCCGGGCAAGCAAGTCGCCCTTGTTGACGTTCGCGCCCTCGTTGACCAGGACTTCAGCCAGTCGCCCGGCATATTTGCTGGTGATGTCGACCCGCTCGACCTCGATCCTTCCATTCACTCGGGCCAGGCCTGCCGGAACCCGGTTCTGCGTACCGAGCCAATAGACATAGCCGCCGCCCGCGGCGGTTGCGACCAAGACGGCGATGACGACAAGAGGCGATCTGCGCACTTTATGGTCCCTTGAACAGCATGCGCCGGCTCGGCAGGGAGCCGACAGCGTTTGATCCGCATCATTCGACGAGAGCGAGCCCCGGCCGGCCCGACGCCTCGCGCGAGAGACCGGCGGTCAGCTTGGCCAGCTCATCAGGCCCCAGCGTTTCGCGCGCGAGGAGTTCGCGCGCGCTGCTATCCAGCACGGAACGGTTGCGCTCGAGGATCGCGCGTGCCTTCTGGAAGGCGCGGTCGATCAGGTCTTTCACCATGTGATCGATGGCCTCGGCCGTCTCATCACTATAGGTGCGCGGCCGCCAGACCGGGGTCTGTCCGACGAGGAAGCTGCCGGTCTCCGGTTCGTAAGCGACCTGTCCCAGCTCCTTCGACATGCCGAACCGGACCACCATGTTGCGTGCGATGTCCGTCGCCTTGACGAGATCGTCCGCCGCGCCTGTCGAAATCTCCTCGAACACCAGGCTTTCGGCGGCCCGACCGCCAAGCAGCACCGCCATGCGATCTTGCAGTTCGGATTGGCTCATCAGGAAGCGATCCTCGGTCGGCCGCTGGAGCGTGTAGCCGAGCGCAGCAATGCCGCGCGGGATGATCGAGACCTTCTGCACCACGTCGGTCTGGGGAAGCGCCATGGCGACGAGCGCATGCCCCATCTCGTGATGGGCGACGATCTGGCGCTCGCGTGGAATGAGAATCCGGCTTTTCTTCTCCAGGCCGGCGACGATGCGTTCCACGGCCTGCGTGAAATCGTCGAGCACGGTGGCGCTCGCGCCGCGGCGCGTGGCCACAAGCGCGGCCTCGTTGACCAGATTGGCGAGATCGGCGCCGGTGAAGCCGGGCGTGAGCGCCGCGACCGCCGCGACGTCGAGTTCGGGCGCCACGCTGATCTTCTTCAGATGCACGTTCAGTATGTCGATCCGGCCCTGACGATCGGGGCGGTCGACCAGAACCTGGCGATCGAAGCGACCTGCGCGCAGCAACGCGGGATCGAGAATCTCTGGCCGGTTCGTCGCGGCGAGAACGATAATGCCGACGCTCGGGTCGAAGCCATCCATCTCGGCGAGCAGCTGATTGAGCGTCTGCTCCTTCTCGTCATGTCCACCGCCCGGCATATCGACGCCGCGGGCGCGACCGAGCGCATCGAGTTCGTCGATGAAGACGATGGCCGGGGCCTGCGCGCGCGCCTGCTGGAACAGGTCGCGCACGCGCGAAGCGCCGACGCCGACGAACATCTCGACGAATTCGGAACCGGTAATCGAAAAGAAGCGAACCCCCGATTCCCCGGCGACGGCACGCGCCAGCAGCGTCTTGCCGGTTCCGGGCGGACCGACGAGAAGCAGGCCCTTGGGAATGCGCGCGCCGAGCCGGCCATAGGTTGCCGGGTCCTTTAGGAAGCCGACGACTTCGGCGAGCTCTTGCTTGGCTTCATCGACGCCCGCGACATCGGCGAAGGTCACCTTTACAGACCTCTCGCCATAGACTTTCGCCCGGCTGCGCCCGATGCCCATCAGGCCGCCATGCTGTCCGGCCATCATCGGCCGCAGCAAAAACATCCAGATCAACACGAACATCGCAGCCGGCATCAGCCAGGAGAGCAGGTTTTCGAAGAGGCCCGGCGCGGGTTTGCCCGAGAACGATATATTGCGCTTGGTCAGCAGGTCGGCGATCTGCGGATCGACGCGAGCCGTGGAGAAATGCTGGGGCGCGTCCTTCTCGACCGGCGACTTGTAAGCGCCGGTGATCTCCGTCGGTCCGACCACCAGGTCGGTGACGGCGTCCTTTTCGATCAGGCTCTGGAATTCGCTGTACGGAATGACCTTGATGTGGCCTTGACCGACAAGCAGATCCCGGATCAGCAGAACGGCGAAGAAGACGGCAATAAAGTACAGGATGTCGAACTTGAAGACCCGCTTTGTCGACGCTTTGTTCTCATTCTCCATCAGCTGCATTCCCGTACTTCTCGCGCGCGCGACGGCCAATGCGGTTCATGTCATCAGCCAGGTACGTCATGGATCGCCGCGTCTATTGAGCGTCAGGATCAACAAGGTTCTTTGCTAAAAGGCACTTGAAGCCTGCTTGGTCGCCAAAATGCGCGCCCGGGAGGGCCAGAACTTTAACTCAGATCAAGATTGAGTCCGGAAAGCTGTTGGCCGGTGCCCTTGAGTATGCCCTTTGCGCATGTCCGGAAATACCGTTCCAGCGCGCAGACCGGCTCGACACCAAGGGCAAGAACTTAATCTCGATTAAAGAATCGAGCTTCCGTGCAGGCTTTATCGGGGACCTGTCTTCGCCTTTGGGCAAGAAATCATGAGCTGACCGCGCGTCCGTCTGCACGCCGGAACGAGACTGCGAAAGAATGATGATGCCTCCTGCCCCAGCCCAGATGACTTCCGTCCCCGTCATCATTGCTCTCCCCGGCAATGAAGCATTTGCGCAAGCACTTGCGAACGCTGGCGCCGGCGAGCTGGGGGAGATCGAAACGCGCAACTTTCCGGATGGCGAGAGCTATGTGCGCCTCGCCGGCGACGTCGCAGCAAAATCGGTTCTTCTGGTCTCGACGCTCGCTCGCCCCGATGAAGGCTTTCTCCGGCTCATCTTTCTCGCTGACGCGGCCCGATCGCTCGGCGCCACCGCGGTGACGTTGATCGCTCCCTATCTGGCTTATATGCGGCAGGATCGGCGTTTCCGGCCGGGTGAGGCCATCACCTCGCGAACCTTCGCGCGCCTGATTTCGTCCAGCTTCGACCGGCTCGTCACCGTCGATCCGCACCTGCACCGCTATCCGGCGCTTTCCGCGCTCTACAAAATCCCGGCGCTGACGCTGCACGCGGCGCCGCTCCTGGCGGAGTGGATCGCCGCCTCGGTTGCCAGTCCGCTGATCATCGGTCCGGACGAGGAAAGCGAGCAATGGGTGTCTGCCATCGCCGCAAAGATCGGCGCGCCGCATGCGGTGCTGCGCAAGATCCGGCATGGCGACCGCGACGTCGAGATCGCGTTTCCCGACCTCTCTTCATGGAGCGGGCTGCAGCCCGTCCTGGTCGACGACATCGCCTCCTCCGGCAACACGCTCATCCAAGCGGCGCGCAAGCTGCCGCCGCTTGGATTCCCACGTCCCGACGTCGCTGTCGTGCACGGCATCTTCGCTGGGGATTCCTATACGCGTCTGGCGCCGCTCTGCGGCAGGATCGTGTCCACCGATTCGGTCAGTCACCCGACCAACGCGATCGGACTCTCGCAGCTGATCGCCGACGCGATCGCGGCTGCCGACGCGCCCGATCCCGAACTCGTCCGTCATCGACGCCCACCCGAGGCGGTCGACGACGTCGAACGCGCTGGTATCGATTCCTTCCCTGCGAGCGATCCTCCGCCCTGGACCGGCGGGGTCGGATGAACCGGCCAACAGCCGTGAAGCAAATCAATCCTTGAAGGCAGCAAACGCATGGCCGCGACGACGTCCTCAGCATTCGAACATTGGCGCGCCGGCTACGGCCCGATCACGCATACCGACGAGACCATCGAGCGCATTCGCTCACTCGCGCAGTCGCCAAAGCTGGACCCTGACGCGCTCTACCGCCTGCTCGCCGCCGCCGACCGGCTGGCGTCTGCCGCGATGTGGACGGTCGTTCACATGACCTATGCCAAGTGCGTCGACCTCTCCGGCGCGCCGCTGCCGGCCGAGGCTTTCAAGGCTGCTCCGGAAGGTCATACCGGCGGATCGCTAAACATGGTGCCGGCCTTTGTCGGCTATCTCACGGCGAACGCACTCTCGGCCACCACCCGCTCCTGGGTGATGGGCCAGGGCCATTGCGTCGCCGCGATCGAGGCGCTCAACGCGCTGACCGGCGATGTTTCGGATGCGCAGAAAGGGCGCTATGACCGCAGCGAGAAGGGGCTTTCCCAGCTTGCGGCCGACTTCTATTCCTACGCGATCGACGCCCAAGGCCGTCCGGCGGTGCCGATCGGCAGCCATGCCGGACCGAACACGGCCGGCGCCATCTCCGAGGGCGGGTATCTCGGCTTCGCCGAGGTCCAATATGTGCATGCCCCGCTACCGGGAGAAAGCCTGGTCGCCTTCTTGAGCGATGGCGCCTTCGAGGAGCAGCGCGGCTCTGACTGGACGCCGCGCTGGTGGCGGGCCGAGGACTGCGGTCTCGTCGTGCCGGTCATGATCCTCAACGGCCGAAGGATTGAGGAGCGGGCGCAGATTGCGCAGCAGGGCGGTGCGGCCTGGCTCGCCGATCATCTCAGGCTCAACGGCTTCGATCCGTTCGAGATCGACGGTCGCGATCCCGCGGCCTTCGTCTGGGCGATCCTGACGGCGGAGGAACGCCTTGGGCGCTTTTCCGCCGATCCCGATCGCGCCTATCCGACCCCCATGCCCTACGTCATCGCCGAGACCGTGAAGGGGTTCGGCTTCCCTGGCGCAGGCACCAATGCCGCGCACAACCTGCCTCTGGCAGCAAACCCTTCGCGAAACGAAGCTGCGCGCAGCGCCTTCAACGCCGCGGCGAAAGACCTGTTCGTCCCACCTGGCGACATCGAGGCGGCGGTCGCAGCCGTAGCGGTCCACGAGCGGCAGAACCGGCCAGCGGAGAGCCTTCACCCTCTGGCGGTCCGCCATCCGCCGGCGCCGGAACTCCCCGCCCCCCACTGGACGGAAGCCGGCTCACCGGCGGACTGCGCTATGCACGCGCTCGATCGCTGGTTTGTACGGCTCGTCGACGCCAATCCTGCTCTGCGCGTGCGTGTCGGCAACCCCGACGAGTTGAGCTCCAATCATATGGGCGCGACCCTCGAGCGCCTGCGCCATCGCGTCAATTCGCCGGAGACGGGCGTCGCCGAAGCACGCAACGGCAGCGTGATCACGGCGCTCAACGAGGAGGCGGTCGCCGCCGCGGCCCTTGCGAACAAAGGCGGGATCAACCTCATCGTCAGCTACGAAGCATTCGCGATGAAGATGCTGGGTGGCTTGCGTCAGGAGATTATCTTCGCGCGCCACCAACGCACCGTGGGCCAGAACCCAGGCTGGATTTCCGTGCCGCTCGTCGTCACCTCGCATACGTGGGAGAATTCCAAGAACGAGCAGTCGCATCAGGACCCGACCGTCGGCGAGGCTCTGCTCGGCGAGATGTCGGACACAGCGCGTGTGCTGTTTCCCGTTGACGCCAACAGCGCCGTCGCCACCATGGCTTCGGTGTTCGAAGGGCGCGGCCAGGTCGCCTGCGTGATCGTCTCCAAGCGCGACATGCCGCACCGCTTCGACGGCGCGGCCGCCGTCCGTTTTGTCGCCGACGGCGCTGCCCACATCGCAGGACAGGTTGACGGCGCCGAGTTGCAGATCGTTGCGATCGGGGCCTACCAGCTCGAAGAGGCGCTCAAGGCGGCGCACCGCCTGAAAGAGCATGGACGGCGGGTGGTGGTGACGGCGATCAGCGAGCCCGGTCGCTTCCGGATCCCGCGCGATCCGATCGAGGCGCGTTTTGTGGCGTCCGACGAGGAGCTCGTGCGCCTCTTCCCGGTCGATGTCCCGCGCCTGATCGTCTCGCACACACGGCCCGAGCCGATGCTCGGCCTGCTGCGACGGCTCGACAGCGGTCCGAAACACACTGTGGCCCGCGGCTATATCAGCCGGGGCGGCACGCTGGATACCGCGGGCCTGCTGTTCGCCAATCGCTGCAGTTGGGCGCATCTGATCGATGCCGCCGCACCTTTGGCCGGATGGTCGCGCAACGAATTCCTGACAGTCGCCGAACGCAATGCCATCGATGGGAAAGGCTCGCCCGCCGATCTCATCCCTCCTACCAAATGAAGGACGCCATGCTGACACTTACTTCCCTCGGCGGCGCAGGCACCGTCACCGGCTCGAAACATCTGCTCGCCAACGGCGACAAACGCATCCTGATCGACTGCGGACTGTTTCAGGGCCTCAAAAATCTGCGCGAGCTGAACTGGGAGCCGCTGCCGATCGACCCATCGAGCATCGACGCCGTTATCCTGACGCACGCCCATCTCGACCATTCTGGGTATCTTCCCAAGCTTGTGCGCGACGGCTTCAAAGGAACGATCTATTCGACGGGGGCGACCCGGGACGTCGCGGAGCTTATCCTCAAGGACAGTGGTCACCTGCAGGAAAAGGATGCGGAGTACGCCAACCGAAAGGGCTTTTCGAAGCACAAGCCGGCGCTCGCCCTCTACGGCATCCGTGACGCTGAGCGCAGCCTCGAATTCTTCTCGACCGTCCCCTTCGACAAAACGGTCAAGCTCTCGTTCGGCGCGACGCTGACTTTCCGCCATGCCGGTCACATCCTTGGGGCCGCCACCGCCGAGATCGAATGGGGCGGACGCCGTGTCGCCTTCTCCGGCGATCTCGGCCGCTATGACGATCCGGTTCTTCCCGATCCCGTGCCGGTGCCGGAGGCGGACTATGTGTTGGTCGAATCGACCTACGGCAACCGTGTGCACGATCCTGCCGATCCCACCGAAGCGCTCGGCGCCGTCGTCGAGCGAACGGTCGCGCGCGGCGGGACGGTCGTCGTTCCCGCCTTCGCCGTGGGCCGCGCGCAATCGCTCCTTTACCATCTCTGGAAGCTCAAAAGGGCTGGGCGCCTGGCGAAGGTGCCTGTCTATCTTGACAGTCCGATGGCAATCGACGCCACCGACCTCCTCCACGCCCATCGCGGGGACCACCGTCTGACGCCGGAGCAATGCAAGGAAGTCTGCGCGATTGCGACCTACACCCGCGACGTCGACGGCTCGAAGGGCATCACGGCAAGCCCCTACCCCAAGGTGGTGATCTCGGCGAGCGGCATGGCGACCGGCGGGCGCGTCCTCCACCACCTGAAGGCGTTCGCTCCACACGCCCGCAACACGATCCTGTTCTCCGGTTTCCAGGCAGCCGGCACCCGCGGCCGGGCCATGCTGCAAGGCGCGCAGGAGACCAAGATCCACGGCGAATGGATTCCGGTTCGCGCTGCGGTCGAGGAACTGTCGATGCTGTCAGCCCATGCCGATTCGAACGAGCTGATGCGATGGCTTTCGGGCTTCCGGCGACCGCCGTCACGTGTGTTCATCGTGCATGGTGAAGACGAAGGCGCGGAAGCCCTGCGCGTTCGCATCGACCGCGAGCTCAAGTGGAACGCCGTCGTTCCCCGTCAGAACCAGAAGTTCGATCTATGACGTCGACCGACATGGCCATTCCCGCTCAACCGACGCTGCGGGTGCGACGCATCCATCTGCACACCCAGCATCAGGCTGTCGTCGTCATGCGCACCGATTGCCACGTCTGCCGGTCGGAGGGACTGTCGGCGCGCTCGCAGGTGCTCGTGTCCAACGGGAATGGCGAGGTGCAGGCGACGCTGTTTCAGGTCGATGGTGACGGGCTCATCGCCATCGACGAGGTCGGCCTTTCCGAGGCCGCGTGGGAACGGCTTGGCCTGACCGACGGTGATGTGGTCCGGGTCAGCCATGCGCCAGCGATTGACTCCCTGGCGAGCGTGCGTCAGCGCATCTACGGCAATCGGCTCGACTCCCGAGCCTTTTCCGAGATCCTGCGCGACGTGGTCGCCGGCCGCTACACGGAGGTCCACCTTGCGGCCTTTCTGACCGCCAGTGCTGCCCTCCCCCTCGACGAGAACGAAACCGCCGACCTGACCGGCGCTATGGTGGACGTCGGCGAACGGATGCGCTGGGACGCGCCGATCGTGGTCGACAAGCATTGCGTCGGCGGCCTCCCCGGCAACAGGACAACGCCGATCGTGGTCGCGATCGTCGCGGCAAACGGCCTGCTCATGCCCAAGACCTCGTCACGTGCCATCACCTCTCCGGCCGGCACCGCCGACACGATGGAGACGCTGGCTCCGGTGGAACTCGACATCGCGACATTGAGGCGCGTCGTTGAACGTGAAGGCGGCTGTATCGCCTGGGGCGGCGCCGTGCATCTGAGCCCGGCCGACGATATCTTCGTGCGCGTCGAGCGCGAGCTCGATATCGACACCGAAGGCCAGCTGATCGCCTCCGTCCTGTCCAAGAAGATCGCAGCGGGGTCAACCCATGTCGTGATCGACATTCCGGTCGGCGCCACCGCGAAGGTGCGCGGCGAGGACGCGGCTGGCCGCCTTGCGCAGCGCCTGAGCGCGGTTGCGACACGCTTCGATCTTGCAACGACCTGCGTCCAGACCGACGGCGCCCAGCCTGTTGGGCGCGGCATCGGACCGGCTCTCGAGGCCCATGACGTGCTTGCCGTGCTGAACAACGCGCCGACGGCGCCCGACGATCTGCGTCGTCGCGCCGCCGCGCTGGCCGGAGCCGCGCTCGAGATCGGCGGCAAGGCGGAGAAGGGAGAGGGTGTCAATCTCGCGCTGGCTACCCTTGCGAGCGGCAGGGCCTGGTCGAAATTCGAGGCGATCTGCCAGGCGCAGGGCGGCCTTCGTGTGCCGCCGAAGGCGGCCTACGCCCATCCGTTGACGGCACCGCACGCCGGCCGCGTGGTTCATATCAACAACCGCAAGCTCTCCCGGCTCGCCAAGCTCGCGGGCGCGCCGGAAGCGAAGGCGGCGGGCGTTCACATGGAGGTCAGGCTCGGCGACGAGATCGACCGCGGCCAGCCGCTTCTCCATGTCCACGCCGAGACAACAGGCGAGCTCGCCTATGCGCTCGACTATGCCGCACGCTCAGGCGACATCGTTGAGGTCGAGGCTTGAGGACGCTGTTGCCCGGATGGATGCGCGGCGCGGATCGCCCGGACGGATTTCCTCTCGCGCATCGACTCATGCATTGGCTGGTGCTGGTCCTGTGTCTTGTCCAGGTGCCGACCGCCTGGGCAATACAGCGCACCCACATGGCGCACCTGTTCATGAAGCCGCGTCCCATCGACCTGTTTCTGCATCAGGTGCATGCCTGGAGCGGTTGGGCCATTCTTGGTCTCGCGCTGGCGCAGCTTCTGCTGCGCTTCACATACGGCCGTCCGGCGCCTGTTCCGGGCTTGTCGCCGTTGGAGCGCATGTCGGCCAAAGCCATGCACGCCGCCCTCTATGCCGTGCTGATCGCACTGCCGATCACCGGAACGATCGCCATGTATCTGACGTTTCGGATCGCCCCGGTTCACAGCGTCCTTAGCTGGACGCTACTCGTTCTTGTTCTCCTGCATGCCTGCGCCGCGCTTTGGCACCACTTCTGGCGCTGCGACGATGTCCTGTGGCGGATGATCCGCAAAGCGCGATGATGCACGTCTCCCATTATGGTCACCGGCCGTCGGGAGACTCGCGATGGAAATCTTGATCACGAAGTTCGGCCTCGCCCTGGCTATTGGTCTGCTCGTCGGCCTCGAGCGCGGCTGGCGCGAGCGCGACGCCCCGGACGGTGCCAGGACGGCCGGTATCCGTACCTATGCGATCACCGGCTTGCTGGGCGGCGTGTTCGCGGCGCTTTCCCGCAGTCTCGAGGCGCCTTCGGTGCTCATTGCGGGTCTGATCGCCTTCACGGCGGTCTTCGCGTGGTTCAAGAGCCGCGAAGCCACTCAGGATGCCGATTTCAGCGTGACCGGCGTTGTCGCGGCGCTGGGCGTGTTCGTGCTCGGAGCTCTGGCGGTTACGGGGGATCACCGCGCAGCTGCCGCCGGAGGAACCGCACTCGCCGTCCTGCTCGCCAGTCGCGATCTGCTGCATGGCCTTCTCAGGCGCATCTCCTGGATCGAGTTGCGCGCAGCGCTGGTGCTGGCGGTGATGACGGCGATCATTCTGCCGCTCCTCCCTGCGCAGGCGATCGATCCGTGGGGCGGCTTCAATCCGCAACAGATCTGGCTGTTCACAGTGCTGACGGCTGCCATCTCGTTCCTCGGCTATATTGCCGTCCGCCTGTTCGGAGCCACACGTGGAGTGCTAGTGGGCGGATTGGCGGGGGCAGTGGTGTCGTCGACGGCGGTCACGCTGGCGCTCGCGCGTACGGCAACAGCAGGCGGCAATCCCTGGCCGCTGGCCGGAGCCGCCACGCTCGCCGCGGCTGTCTCGGTGCTGCGTGTTGCCGGCATCGTCGCGATCGTCTCACCATCAGTGCTCGGCGTCGCAGGTCTTGCCATTCTTGCCGCGGTGCTGACTTTCGTAATGTGTGGCGGGGTGTTCCTGTCGCGCGGTGCAGTTCCAAGCGACGCCGGGCAAATGCCACGCAACCCGTTCGAATTGTGGGCACTGCTGGCCTTTGCGATTCTTTTTGCGGTGGTATCGACCATAAGTGCTGCAGTTTCGGTCGGGAACACCGGCGGCATGGTGGTCACGTCGGCGATCACCGGCACCTTCGATATCGACGTTGCCGTGCTGAGCGCATTACGGCTTCTCGGCGTCTCAGCCGATAGAGAGACCGTGGGGCACGCCGTGCTGATCGCGCTTGCAACCAATGCCGCCGGCCGGCTCATCGTCGCTGCAGCGACCGGGCCAGTGCGTTTCTGGCTTCCTCTCGCGCTCGCCTCCGTAGTGGCAGGTGCCGTCGGCTTTGCGGCCTTCGTTACGCTGCCGCATCTCGGCTAGTCCACGCCGTTGCCAACACCGGTCAATACAGAACGTCATACCGTCCCGCGGTCTGTGACCACTCTCGTCTCAGCCAGGAATGTCACGGCTTGCCGGTCGCACCGAGGCTGCGGCCGCCGGCAGCGCTTTTCTTCAGATAACGCTCGAATGCCGACAGCGTGACATCTGACACGTGGTGCTCAATGCCTTCGGCATCCGCTTCAGCGGACTCCTGCGGTACGCCGACCGCGATCAATAATTCTACGACGAGACGGTGCCTTCGCCGAACCCGGTCGGCCAGGGCAATTCCGGCTTCGGTCAGAAACACGCCCCGATAAGGACGCGATACAGCCAACCCCTCACGCCTCAGCCTAGCTATCGTCTTCGTGGCGGTGGGGTGCGTAACCCCGAGTATTCGGGCGATGTCGGTTGTTCTAGCCTCGCCGTGCTCTTTCAACAGGTCGGCGATCAGCTCGACGTAGTCCTCCAAGAGCGTCATCGATCGCGCCGCTCTGGCTTTCTCAAACCGCTCAGCCTGCCGTGGATCATCACGGTCCGATGAGTCACTCCGTCGTCGTATTTGTGCCGCGGTCACTGAGGTCGCTTTCTGATTGAGCGGATGGTCCAAGTCCGCAGCCATGTGAATCGCAGCGACATTATACGCCTCGCCCCGCCCGCCGTTAAAGTCGATTGACGAAAATGTAGCTTTGGCTATATTTCGAAGCAGAGGTAACGAAAGGCTTCGAAATGTCCTCTCTCCTCTCATTGCAGACCGTGACACAGCGCACCATTGCGGCCATCGAAGAGGCGCTGGCGGGTCGGCGTCGAGGGCCCACCACGGCCCTGCTATTTGCCGGTCCGGCTGTTGTCACATCGATCGCCTACATGGACCCCGGCAATTTTGCCACCAACATTCAAGCCGGTGCCAAATACGGCTACACGTTGCTGTGGGTTGTCCTGATGGCGAATCTCATCGCCATGCTGTTTCAGGCGCTTTCGGCCAAGCTCGGCATCGTGACCGGGCGCAATCTTGCGGAAATGTGCCGAGAATACTTTCCCGTCCCTATCGTGATCGCGATGTGGATCATAAGCGAAATCGCTGCCATGGCCACAGATCTTGCCGAGTTTCTCGGCGGGGCGCTCGGCCTGTCTCTTCTCGCCCACATGCCGCTCCTTGCGGGCATGCTGGTCACAGCGGTCGTGACTTATGGAATCCTGCTTTTCGAGAAGCACGGCTTCCGTCCGATGGAGTTGATCATAGGCAGCCTCGTTGCGGTCATTGGGCTGTGTTACCTCGTCGAAATGTTCATCGCGCCGGTTGACTGGACGGCGGCCTCATACAGTGCGCTATTGCCGCACATTCCGGATCGTGAGGCGCTGATCATCTCGGTCGGCATCATAGGCGCGACCGTCATGCCCCACGCTCTTTATCTTCACTCGGGATTGACCCAACAGCGCGCACCTGTGGCCGGTGAATCGGAGCGACGCAAGCTCTTGAAGTTTTCGAACATCGAGGTTGTGCTGGCGCTCGCCGCCGCGGGTCTCGTCAACATGGCCATGGTCATGATGGCATCCAGCGCCTTTCATAACGGACACAGCGATGTCGCCGAAATCGAAAGCGCGTATCATACTTTGACGCCGCTCTTGGGCTTTGCCGCCGCGGCGGTGTTCCTGGTGTCGCTGATCGCATCCGGGATCTCGAGTTCTGTCGTCGGCACAATGGCCGGTCAGATGATCATGCAAGGGTTTGTCCAATTTCGGATCCCGCTGTGGGCACGCCGCGTCGTGACGATGGTTCCGGCTTTTGTCGTCGTCGCGCTCGGGGTGAATGCCACGAACGCGCTCGTTGTCAGCCAGGTCATCTTGAGCATTGCGCTGCCGGTGCCGATGATCGCGCTGGTGATCTTCACGCGGCGCCCGGATATCATGGGTCCATACGTCAATACGCGGCTCATCGGAGCCATGGCGATTGTTGGAACTGTTATTGTGCTGCTTCTTAACGTGGTACTGCTGACGCAGATTTTCGGAGTAGGCGTCTCGGGCACTTCAGCCGGATGACATTGCCGTATCGATGTGCCCGCCAAAAGCCGCATACCTCGCGTGCAGGATCGGCGCGTGGCGTTTCCGACCGGCAGAATTATCTCAGGTCTTCCGATCTCGGCGTGTGGCGATGGTCGCGCCGACGTGAAAGATGCGGCCTGATCGACTTTTCGCCTGTTCGCGATGCCAGCACGTGGGGACGTTCCGTCTGCTTCGCTCTCCGGGCGGACGATGACAGCCCAGGCTCGCGCGTTGTTTCAACGATGTATTGATTCCGATCAAGTCGTTGCTCAAATCTGCTGCTATATGGGAGATATGAACCTGACGCACACGAAGCCGTCGCGGCGCTTGGCAGGGATGATGAGAACGGTGCTTGTCGCCGCCCTTACCTTCGCCTTGCTCGGTATGTCGATGGCCAGTGCAGACGTGACGTCCTGCGCGAGCGCAGTCCACTCGGTCGAACGCTCCGTACGCAATGATGTTGCAAGCGACGCTGCCGAGTTTCATTCGTCGACAAGCGCCGTCGGC